>JBDKTA010000064.1 GCA_039680605.1 Planctomycetaceae bacterium
CAGACCTGCCATCGCGGCCTATCGCCCGGACTTCTCCCGCGGTCTACTCTCAACTTTCTACTCTCTGGCAGTCGTAACAGGTTGCAGATATATAAGCTGCGGTGTGCCAGAAAAGAATGTCGCTCACCATCTTCCTCTGAGCCTGTGCGTCTGAGGATTTTGCTTCCGCGGGCCTGCCTTGCCCCGTAGGGGCAAAGCGTTCTCAGCCCAGGGCGCAGGGCTGAAGGCTGCGACAGCAGAATTCAGGCCAAGCCCTGGGTCCGGGTCCCCTCCGCATCGAGCCCCGTAGGGGCGGACGGAATCGTCTGCCATCATCACGGCCGCCCCGCCGGGGCTCATTGAATCCACGCATCATTCCCAGGGCTTGGGCGGCTTCGCTCGCCCCGCGCCCTGGGCTAAACACGAAGGCCCCTCTGGGGCCAAAACGCATGAAGCATGGAGTATGCAAAACCTCTGCGTCTCCGTGTCGTGCTCTGCGTCGACCTAGCTCGCCGCGGCGATGCGGGTGCGGACGTTGTCCAGGATGTTCATGTAGTTGATATACGCGTCGTAGGGGCTCTCGTACGGATTGAAGTACTTGTGTACGTCGCCGTCGGAAAACCACTTGGTACACATGTAATAGAAATGATCGCTCGTCTGCAGCCGCCGCCAGTCGTGGATCAGGTCCATATCGCCGGTGGCCAGCACCTCGTCGGCCAGGGCGTACACGTCGTGCAGGGCGTTGGCCTGCATCGAGTTGCCCAGCCAGGCCGACAGGTCCCGCTCGGTGTCGGCCCAGGAGATCATGTGCGGCACGTCGATCTGACCGGAGGGCTCGTAGCGGTCCAGGGCCTGCGAGACGGTCTGGAAGTCGTTCTTGCCCCCGCTCATCACCTTGGCGGGCAGGGCGCGCAAAAAGTCGAAGATCCCCGTGTCGGCCCACTGGTGCTCGCCGAAGGTCTCGTAGTCCATGAACAGGTTGCAGACGTATCCGCATCCGTTGATCTGGTCGACCCAGCGGGCGAACTTCTCTGTCGTCAGCGGCCATTCCGCCCATCCGCGGTTGGAGAAGCGAAAGGCGATATCGTCGCTGAGGCGGTAGTTCTTCATCATCAGCCGCAGGTGGTCGCAGTTGGGCGGGCGGTAGATGAAGTTGGGGCTGCGGAAGCCCAGGATGTGATCGGCCCCCTCGGTGAGGATCGCGTCGAAGCCCATGTCCTCGACCACGCGGGCCACGTCGTTGTTGTATGTCAGCTCGGTGTTGCGGAACACGCGAGGCCGCTGGCCGAACAGCTCCTCCACCAGCTCGCGATGCATCTTCGTCTGGGCGACGAACTCCTCGCGGTTGTACAGGAACGCCAGGCTGTGGTAGTACGTCTCGGCGATGAACTCGACGCAGCCGGTGTCGGCCAGCCGCTTGAAGCTGTCCAGCGCCTCGGGCGCCCAGCGGCGGAACTGGTCGATAACCGTGGCCGTCAGCGAGTAGCTCACGCGGAAGGCCCCGCCGTGACGCTCGATCAGCTCCTGCATGACGGCGTTGGCCGGCAGGTAGCACTTCTCGGCGACCTTCTTGCAGACGAACTCGTTATGCGTGTCGTCGAAATACGTCGGCGCGGTGTCGAAGATGGTGTAGCGTCGCAGGCGGTACGGCTGATGAACCTGAAAATAAAATACGATTGAAGCCATAAGTACCTATATCGAAGATTCCGTCGCGCCAGGTCAAGGCAAAGTTCTTCGATTGCGGATTTGGTGCGGGGACGGGGAGTGCGGGATTACGCGGATTGAGAGGATTAAAACAAAGATGGAGACGGGCAACGGAGACCACTTTCTTTCGTCCTCGTCCTCGTCCTCGTCGTCGGTTGTTTCTTCAGAGCCTGGGAACGGGGAGTGCGGGATTACACGGATTGAGAAGATTAAGAGGATTAAAACAAAGATGGAGACGGGACCGGAGACCACTTCCTTTCGTCCTCGTCCTCGTCCTCGTCCTCGTCGTCGGTTGTTTCTTCAGAGCCTGGGGACGGGGAGAGCGGGCCCGCCCGCCGGAGCCTTGGCGAAGGCGGGATTACGCGGATTGAAGAGGATTAAGAGGATTAAGAAATGGAGGGGCCAGCAGGTGGACCGCGTCTGGGTGCCACGCACAACTCCGTTGTGCGTGTCCCCGGCCGTGCGCATCGCGGAGGAACACTCAAATTGATCAGGGCGTGCTCCTGGCGGGCCAGCCCCGGTTATCCCCGAAGATTGAGGCGAAGAGTTGATAGACTACTGCTGACTGAGGAGAAGGAGTACTTGGTGATCTACCGCGTCTACATCGGCGGGTATACCGGCCCGCAGAACAAGGGCATCACGGTCTGTGACCTGGATAGCCGCACGGGCAGGCTGAGCAACCCGCGTCTGGCGGCCGAAACGCCCAACCCTTCGTTTCTGGCGATCCATCCCGAAGGCAAGTTCCTCTATGCGGCCAACGAGCTCGATGGAGACGGTGCCGGCTGGGACAGGCTGACGGGGTTCGCCATCGATCCGGCGACGGGGTTCCTCGCCGAGATCAACCAGCATCCCTCCGGCGGGCTGGGGCCCTGCCACGTGTCGCTCGATCCGTCGGGGAAGGTCCTGCTGGCCGCCAACTACGGCAGTGGAAGCATCTGTTCCGTGAGCGTGGATGATCAGGGGCGGATGGGCCCCGCGGGAACGGTCATTCAGCACCATGGCAGCGGCCCGGACCACGAGCGGCAGGAAGGGCCCCATGCCCACGGCATCTATACCGACGCATCGGGCGCCTGGGCGCTGGCCGTCGATCTGGGTCTGGACCGGGTGCTCGTCTACGCCCTCGATGCCGCCGGCGGCACGATGGCGGCAGAGCCGGCATGCGTGGGCGTGGCGCCCGCGGGCGCAGGCCCCAGGCACCTTGCGTGGTCCAACGATGGCAGGCGGGTGTACGTGGTCAACGAGATGGCGGCCTCGGTGAGCGTGTTCGCGTGGGATGCGGCCGCGCCGGCGCTGACGGCAGTGCAGACGGTGAGCTGCTATCCGCGGGAGTATCGCGGAGCCAGATCGGCGGCAGAGGTGGTGCTGCATCCCGGCGGAAGATTCGTCTTCGTATCCAACCGCGGCGACAACAGCATCACGACGATGGCCGTCGGGTCCGATGGGACGCTGAACGTGCATGCCTCATCGCCCTGCGGAGGCAAGTCGCCGCGGCACATCTTCCTGACCCCCGGCGCGGAGTGGATGCTGGTATCGAATCAGGACAGCGGCAACGTAGCCGTGATGAAGGTCAACGCCCAGACGGGGGCAATAGAACCGACAGGATCGCAGGTCCAGGTAAGCAAGGCAACATGTGCGATTGTGGCATGATCCGATAGCGGGCCTGTCGTCATTCCGCAGCCGGGCCCATCCACCTCGCTGAAGGATCCTTACAGTCAGCGACACGCACTCATCCCCCGTCGCCGTAAGGCGACCCTGGAGTGCGGCGGCAGCGACGCCGCCCTGGATGTTTTTCGGACAAGTCAACCCGTCGTCATGCACCGAGGCCGCAAGCCGCAGAAACCCCGGGCGCGCGACCTTCCTGTGCCAAAGTCTCCAGGCCTCTGAAATGGTGATTTCGAGACCAACAACAGCCAAGGCGGCGTCGCTGCCGCCGCACTCCAGGGGGCCCTCCCAGCCCCCTCAGAGGCAACCGATCTGTCTGCGATCTCACCCATTCATCATCTTTCACATGCCGTCTGCCACTTCACCCGAAACGGTTCCTGACTGACTCCTTTCTGACTGACTCCTTTGTTCACCGCCGAATACAACCCTACAACTCGCTGGGCCTCCACATTCGTCCATTAGTCCGCGGGGTATGTGACAAGTAGCCAAGAAGGCGCCTGCTCTTTTGAAGGCGCAGGCGCCGTTGCGGCTGAGTCCTTTCGGATATGCAACTGGCAGTGAGCAGGCACTTCCATTCCGGCTAGGTGGACCCGACATTCTTTCTTGCCGTCGTCGCGAGTCTCCTTCACAATCTTGCCGTGAGACCTCAAGTACTCATAGCATTCGACCAGCGCCTTCTCATCGATATCTGGTCCCGAGACTATCCGGATAGTGGTCTGGTTTCCCTCTCTGGACAACTTGTGAAGGAGCTGCGTGACGGGGAGTCTGCGCTCACCGAATACAAGTATCGCGTTGGGAACATTCAGTAATACTTCCTCTGGGAGGTAAACCTCCCCCAGTTGTGATGCGTCGATAAACGTTGAGCCGGAAGAAAACGGGATGTTGCCGATGCTCCCTCCGTCCTTCATGGCCGGGGACGTTGTCGGCTTGGTGGTTGGCTTTTTGTTCTCATCCACCTGCGGGGTCCAAAGGACAAGCTTCTTTACCCGGGCAGGAGGACGTACAGCATCAACCTCATCGTTCGGCAGTTCCACCAGTGGGACATAATAGTAATGGACATCATCATCCCACCCCGGAAACCTGAGCAGACCAGCATAATTGGAGCCAGACTCGCACGGCGATCTCTTAGCTTTGTCCAGAATGTAAGAGCAAAGGTCAGACAGCAGTCTTTGATTCTTCTCGTCATCGAATGGGCCTACTTCCAGCCGTGCCTGCCTGACAATTCCATCCTTCAACGTGTACTGGACTCCGAGGCACTTGATCGCGCTCTCTTTCCACCGCAACGTCGGCTCGACAATGGTCGCCCTTGTCTCGCCCAAAGGATAGAACGGTGCATAATGGGCCACCGCGCGGGGGCTTTGATTGCGGGCCATGTGAATACCGCAAAGCCGTTCCGGCGGGTCGGCAACCATCGGCAACCGTTCCTGTGCCAATCCTGCTACGCATATGCCTATCGCCACGGAAACGCACCGGATAAAGACCCTAAGCATTCCTTTTGCTCCTCCTACGGATTCGTCGAACTGCCCAGGCGGGTTTCCAGAACCTGCCGGGCCTCATTGAAGTACGCATAGTGCGGCCGCCCCGAGACCTTCAACTGACAGTCGTAATCCCACTCGGCGACGATCCGCCGGTCCAGGCGGCGGCCGATCCGCCACCGGCCCGCCCGCCAGCCCACTGCCGCCGAATTGTCTGCCACTTCAACCATTCATCACTTCTCGCTCACCGCTTCACCCGAAAAGGGTCCTGTCCCGAATGGCACTTCCTTAAGCTACCAGGCGGTCATGCCATTCTTTGCGGGTGATGGTTAGTCTTGAGGTAAAGGGGTCAGAGGTAAAGGGGTCAGGTACATTTGTTTGGCCCGGCGGCGGCGTGCCGGCCGTCTCCAGGTCCCCGTCGCCATCGTCCTTCCAGACCTCCTTGATCCGGTTCCAGGCGTCGTAGACGTCGTGCGAGGCCAGATTGTCCACAATCTCAACCATACGTCCGAGGGCGCCTTTTGTGTCTTCAACATGCCGGCTGTATTTGAGACGAAGGAGCGGCGGATTTCTTCTGAAAAAGTTGAGAATATTTTCATCGGGAAAAGATTTGCACGAAGGGCACTAAAGAGCCCGGCGCGGCCTGTGGCCGCAACCAAAGTCGACGTTGCCGCCGCCGACGCCATTACCAGTTTCGTCGGCCGCCGTCGCCGTGGGACCCCAGGCCCAAAGCCGGCCCCGCGATGACGTCCGTTTGGGGCCTGCCTGCGGCAGGCAGGCCTGCCCAGAACGCCGGCGGCCTTGGTCGTGCTGTGCCCAATCGTCGGAGCCTCTCTGCCGGAAGCCCAAAGCGATAAACTCGCCCCGCGCCTGAAATAAACGTTGCGGTCATGGAAAATCCTTTGCGGAACAAAGAAAGAAATAATGGTACGAAGAGGTGCAATCCAGAAAAGCCTTTGTGGTCTTTGTGCTCTCTGTGGCAAGCTTGTTTCTGGTTTCGGGTACACCGAAGGTTCATGTTCGACTGTGATTGGCCAGCGATCATGGAACATGTCCTTGGCCACGTCGCGCGGCAAAACGCGCGGGGCAAGCCCCGCCGCTAACGATCGACCACGGTTATTGCGCCGGAGGCTGTTCTCGTACTGGAAAGCACTGGTCGAAGGACCATTAGGGAATAGCAATTGCTTACCTTCCCCGAAAGTAGCTGTGAAAAGTACAACAAAGTGCAAGGAAGTGGAAGTCAGGCCATGTTGTACAGGTCGAGCTTTCGCAGGAGGGTGGCGCGGTTGATGTCCAGGATGCGGGCGGCCTGCGAACGGTTGTTGGCGGTGGCCTTGAGGGCTCGGGCGATGGCCATGCGTTCGGCCTGTTCGATGGTCATCACTGCCGCCGGGGCCTCGGCGGCTTGAGCGGCGGTCGGGTCCTGCTGGGAGATCAGCGCCTGGGCGAGCGTCTGGGCGTCTTGCCCCGTGGCGTAGAGGCGCTCGACCCAGCTCGACAGCTCGCGGATATTGCCCGGCCAGTTGTACGCCGCCAGCACCGCGCGAACGGCCGACCCGACATGCATCGCCGGTCGCTGGTACCGCACGGCGCAGCGCTGGCGGAAATAATCCAGCAGCGGCTCGATGTCTTCCTTGCGCTCGCGCAGGGGCAGCAGTCGCAGGCAGACGACGTTGAGGCGGTGGAACAGGTCGGTGCGGAACTTGCCTGCCGCCACTTCCTGGGCCAGGCTGCGATTGGTCGCGGCGACGAATCGCGTGTCGACCTTGGCCGGCGCGGTGCTGCCGACGGCCATCACTTCGCCGTCCTGGAGCACGCGCAGGAGCTTGGGCTGGAGGTTGATGGGGATCTCGCCGACTTCGTCCAGGAAAAGTGTTCCGCCTTCGGCGCTGCGGACGAGTCCGAGCATGGCCTGGTCGGCGCCGGTGAATGCCCCGCGAACATGACCGAAGAACTGGCTCTCGAACAGCGTCTCGCTGATCCCGGCGCAGTTGGTGGGAATGAACGGGCTGGCGCTGCGGGGGCTCTTCTGATGCAGCCGCCGGGCGACCAGCTCCTTGCCGGTTCCGCTTTCGCCTTCGATCAGCACGCAGCAATCGCTCTTGGCGACCATGTCGATCAGTTCGGTCACCTGGCGCATCGCCGGCGAAATCGAGATCATTTCAGGTTCAGGTAATTTTACCCTGGAGCTCATTATCGGCCGCCTGTCCGGATAGTTACCGGACAATCAGGACCCAAGCCGGGATCCCGCGGCCTCCAGTTCCTCTGCTACCTAAGCGAACAGATGTGCTTCCTCGCATTCCCGTCCGTGGGACGCCTCTCCGACGATTAAGTATATCACAGAGCCCCATGCTGTAAAGGCACAAAACCGGGTTTTTCGCTGTTTTCCATGGACGCACCGACGTGACAAAGAAAAGGCCGGAAGGACGCGTTGCCGCCCTTCCGGCCCTGAATCCATGCACTATGCCGCGTTATTGAGCCTTGATGGAATAGACGTACAGAGTGTCGTCGTAGCGAAGCAGCAGAGAGCCGTTGGTGACGACGGGGTGGGCCCAGCTCGGGCCCTTCCCGGCGACCTGGATCTTGCCGGTGATCTTGAGGCCTTCCGGCGAGGCCGCTGCCAGGGCGGCCTGTCCGTCCTTTTCGCCGAAGAGATACAGCATGCCGTCGGCCCAGATCAGGGAGCCTTTGCCCACGGCGGGGTGCTTCCACTTGGTCTTGCCGCTGGCCAACTCGATGCAACTGACGCCGCCGCCATTGTCGCCATAGACATGACCGCCGTCGAGCACGAACCCGCCGTGATGGCAGACCATGTCCTTGCTGCGGTACGCCTCGGTGGCTGTCACCTTGCCGTCGGCGACATCGAGCTTCAGGCACACTGCGCCCCTGCCGTATCCCACCGCCCAGAACAGATACCCGTCCGAGAACATCGGGGAGGGGCAATTGGCCGTGTTGCCTGCGGCGAAATCGTTTGTCCAGAGCGTCTTGCCGGTCTTGGCGTCGACGCCGATGAGACCGCCGGCCGTGCCGTTGATGATCATCGACACGCCCTTGTACTCGACGGCGATGGCCGAGCAGTAATGCGCGGCGCCGAACTTTTCCGACTGCCAGATATTCTTGCCGGTCTTCTTGTTCAAGGCCACCATGCACGCCGTGCCGCCGGGGGTGACGACGGCCATCTCGCCCGTCACCAGCACCGATTCGGCAAAACCCCAGTGGGGTTTCTTGCCGGCGAACTCGCTGAAGTTGCGCGTCCAGACTTTTTCGCCGGTCTTGGCGTCGCAGCAGACGACCAAGCCCGACCCGGCGACGAGGTACAGCTTGCCGTCGTCATAGGTCGCCGAAGAGCGGGCGCCCGGCCAGGAGGTCTTGAACGCCGGACCGACGACCTTGCTCCAGAGCTTCTTGCCCTGGGTGTCCAGGCAGGTCAGCACCAAGTCGTCGCCCTTGTCGCCGGTGATGTAGATCTTGCCGTCGACCCAGGTCGGGCTGGAGTAGCCTGACCCGATCCCCTGGGCCTTCCACAGCAGCTTGGGACCGCCGGCGGGCCATTCCTTGAGCAGGCCCGTGTCGGTGCTGCGCTTGTCGCGCTGCGGTCCCGACCAGCAGGGCCAGTCGGCCCGGGCAAGGGTCCATCCGGACAAGACGATAGCCGCCGCAACCACCGCCGCCGCCAATTTGCATTTCCGTGTCATAAACAATCCTTTAGTGAAGCCCCTGGGGGCGACGGAATTGTACCAGTTGCCCCGCCAATAATCTACGTGCTCCTACGGCGGAATCTCCCGGAATTAGTATTGCATTTTTCAGATGTGCTTGTATAATGAGCGAGTCTAAAAGGAGAGGTTTAGACCGAATCACTTAGCCGGTTCCGAGAAACGAGGACAAGATGCGATCCTATGCTGCCGCGGTAACGTGCCTGGCTCTGTGTGTAGCTTCAGCGAGCGCCGGAATCACCGACTATGCTATCGCAAACGACGGCGACGGCGCGATCAATTGCGTCGTGGACAGTTGGGCCGACGAGGGCGCAGAGACATATTCGATGACGATCGTGGGCGATCAGTTCTGGGGACCCGGGCACATGGTCGGCGAGTTCACGGTCGACAATGATCCGACCGTTCGGGTTCGCAACATCATCGACAACGAGACATCTTCCGCCTGGATCGGCTATCGCGTCAACGTCTTCCTGGCCAATCCATTCATGGTCTCCACGGCGCCCGCCGATCTGCTGGTGTACGGCCCGACCGATTGGACAGCCACTCTCACCCAGAGCGCCACGTGGAACGGCACGGCGTATCAAGCCATCATCGACTACACCGGTGGAACACCCATCGCCGTCGGCGAGACTTTGGACTTCGGCTACAAGTTTATCTTCCAAGGCACGGTGCAGTACTGCCAGGAAATGATTCCGATCTCGCTTGCGATCCCTGAGCCGGCAACGATGTCGCTGCTGGCCATCGGCGGCCTTGCTGCCCTGCTCCGCCGCAAACGCAGCTAACCATCTTTCTCAAGACGATCCCCGCACGGGCGGCCCCAACCAGGCCGCCCGTTGCTTTGCGCTGCACGCGAAAAAGCGCCCGGGGGGAGGTGAGAATAAATTCTCTATGTCCGCGGGATTGGCGCTATAACTCCTGCAGGGGCGACGTCAGGCCAGGGACCCGAAGAAGCACTTAGCGGCGGCGGGCCGGAGCCGCCTTGCACTTCAAAGGAGGACGGGAGAAATGGCAACAGTACTGATCAGCCGACTCATGATCGCGGTGCGCGCGGCGGCGACGGCCGCAATCCTGCTCATGCCTGGTCCGCTTCAGGCGGCGCTGGGGCCCGACGACCTGCCGGGCCTCAACGAGGAAATCGTCATCACCGACAGCGTCGAGTACCTCATCGGCGCCGGTCAGACCGGGACCTGGGCCGGCACGTTCACGGTGCAGGCCGGCGGCAGCCTGACCATCACCAACCTGGGCACGCTCGACATTCCCTTCGGGGCCGTCAGCAGTTCGTCGGCGACATTCAGCCTGGTGAACGCCGCTACGATGGATGTGGGGAATTTCAACATGCAAAGCTATGCCGGCACGTTCAACGTCTCCAACGAGAGCACGCTGACTAGCGGCAACTGGAACATCGCCCACAGCGGCGCGGGAACGCTGACCCTGTCCAACTCCGGCACCGCGAACCTGACTAATTTAAATTCCAGTACCTACGGCGGGCAGACCAGCTTCGTCAACACCGGCACGCTGAACATCAACAACTTCAATGTGCTGGACCAGAACGACAAGACCACCATCAACAACTCGGCATCGCTCAACGTCAACAACATCAACATGACCGCCAACGGAGCAATGGGGTTCGTTGAGCTGGCCAATACCGGAACGGTCCAGTCGGGCACAGTCAATATCAACGCCAACTACGGCGGCACCGTCAACATCGACGGCCAATTCGGCTCGGCGACCATCGACAGCCTCAATGGTCAGGCCAACGGTTCCAGCCACGGTAAGTCCAGTGCGATCAACATCCTCAACGGGTACATGGACATCGCGCACGAGAACTTCAACGTCCACAATGCCCAGATCAACATCCAGAACAACGGCTACGATGCCATCGGCACGATGAACGTGACCTGCACGGGCACGACGGGCGTCCTGAACCTTCAGAACAACGGCACCTTCATCCTGGAGACTGGAAACTTCAACGCCTACACCGGCGGTCAGATCAACCTGGCCAACAACGGCTGGCTTGAGGGCAACGAAATGTGGATTCTGGCCCAATCGGCCGATGAGGCATCAAGGGTGGCTCTCTTCAATACCGCCACTTTGCAGCTGTCGCAATTGAGCCTCACCAGCACCGGAGCCGCCACTGTTGGTTTCCAGAATAACGGCGTCCTCGACGCCGACAAGGTTTCCATCAGCACTCTGTTCGGCGGCAAGACCGGCGTCAACACGCTATTTGGTCAGTTCAACGCCGAGGACATCGACTTCGACGTGGACTATTCTGTCGACGGCCTGCCGCAGATCGCCGTGCTTGCCTATGGTCACCTCAAGGCCGATGGCACCTTGACCATCGAGGGCTCTGCCGTTGACAAGGCGTTCCTGGACAGCTCGGAGGCGGCATTCTTCGTCTACGACGATCAGGGCAAGACGTACCTGGTGGCCTTCAACGGCAGCAATCCGCCGGCCGTGGTGCCCGAGCCTCTGACGCTGATCGGAGGCGTTCTGGGCTGCGCCGCCGTGGCGTGGCGCCGACGCCGGTGGATTCGCAAGCATCTCCGCGGCGCGGGGACGAAATGAATCCTGTGCGTGTGAGGCGGGCAGCCATAAAGAAGCCGCCCGTTGCCTTCGCCCCCTCAATAGGACTGCACATCGAATCGCAAGAGTTTGCGAGGTAGAACGTCATCCAGATTCTGCACGTCAGCTTCATTGAGTTCGATTAGCTTGAAGGCGTATTTCTGGTACACCGCCTGCTTCTGCTCTTTGCGGGCCTGATATTTTGCGTCATCTTCAATCCCCCAGTACTCGATGTAGACTTTGCCCGAAGGAATATAGAAGTCGCAGTAAACGTCTTCTTCCACCGGCAGTTTCCGCTCGTAGGCGTGAACAATTTCGGCCATATACAGCCAATTGTCGATGAGCATCTCCGCCTTTGATCGCACGAAATGTCCATCGGCTGCGCGGTGTTTAGCCTCGAACTTCTCTCGAAATGCAACAGCCTCGCTTTTGGTCGCTTGCGTATGGCCCCCTGCTGGAGCGATCCCGACAACTTCCTCAATGCTGGAAACAAGCGTACTGTTCTGAAGGAGGTCTTCAGGCCAGACCACGTACGGGACTCCGGTTTTCGGATGCTCCATCTGCTTGCCGCCGACCCTGCGGCCTTGCTCGCTGATGTTCCATCCCTTAATCCCCTTGCTGATCCAGCCCAGCTCCGAAAGCACGGAATTGATCCGTTGCGGCGAAAGGTCGAACCGTTTCCCGATGGTCGTTGCCGAGATGATCCTACTATCATGAGCAAGGTCTTCGGGGTCGGCGCCTTCGGCAGCAAATATCGGATCAGATGCCAGTGCCTCAGGCCATCCAATGTACCGCCCGTATTGCTTGCTCTCGATATAGTCCCCGCCTTTCTGACGCCCCAGTTCGGTCAGGTGCCAGTCATCGCCTGTCTTCTCCACCAGCCCCCGGGTCTTCAGGATCGCAAAGACATCGCCCGGCTTCATGCCCATCGTCTTGGCCAGCGCAGAGGTGGAAACACGTTTGATATTCATATTCGTCTCCCTTTACGACATCACGACAAGTCACACTTTACGTCCGCCCCAACCCGCCGGTCAATGCGTGTCCTTGCCCTTTCTTATGAGATCCGCCCCGTCGCATGTCATGCGCCACATAGAAACTCCCCGCTTTGCCTTGACTTGCGCATGGACGTTGACTATAAACTACTCTGACCGAAGGGCCGCTAGCTCAGTTGGCTAGAGCGCCTGCTCGACACGCAGGAGGTCACTGGTTCAAGTCCAGTGCGGCCCATTACGAGGATGTCGCCTGAGATCATGTTTACCGCGGCCCGATCGGTCGCGGCTCATGCCGTTCAGCCAAGCCCACTCTCCTATCGATCATGACGTCTTGGACCTTTTTTGTCGCCCGCGGATGGAGGGATTGGTAAAGTCTTCATCTGGCGCCGACCGCGGCCGCCTGCCGTTTGCCTGCTGCTTTGAAGGATTTCCATGATCACCATCAGTGCTTTCGCCGACGAGATTGGACCGGACCTCACGCTCCAGATGGATACCTGCCAAGCTGTCGGCGTGCGGCACATCGACGTGCGCGGCATCGACGGGGTGAACGTCTCGGCCTTTACGCCCGCCCAGGCCAAGGACTACCGCCAGCGTCTCGACGGCCGCGGGTTTTCAGTGCCGTGCATCGGTTCTCCCATCGGCAAAATCACGATGGACGACGACTTCGACGCTCATCTGGATTTGCTGCGGCGGTGCTTCGAGGTCGCCGACATTTTCGGCACGCGCCTGGTGCGCATCTTCAGCTTCTACGGCGGCGCGGGCAAGAAGATCGCCGACCAGCGGGCCGGCGTACTCGACCGGATGGCCGCCATGGTGCGACTGGCCGAGGACGCCGGATTCATCCTCATGCACGAAAATGAAAAGGCGATCTACGGCGCCAAGCCGCAGGGTGTGAGAGACCTGCTGACGAGCATCCGCTCGAAGAACCTGCTGGGGGTCTTCGACCCTGCCAACTATGTCGAGGAAGGCGTAAAGCCCTTTGATGAAGGATGGGCGGCGGGCCTGGCGGAAATGACGCAGTATTTCCACGCCAAAGACAAAGACGAAACCAAGGGCATGTGCGTTCCCGTCGGCACGGGCCAGGGGCAGTTCGCGGAGATCTTCGCCGACATGGCGAGGCGCGAGTGGTCAGGCGTCGTCACGCTCGAACCGCACCTGGCGGCCGCAGGTCAATTCAGCGGGCACACCGGTCCACAGATGTTTGCCACCGCCGCCCGGGCGCTGCAGGATCTCTGCACGCGCGCGGGGCTGGACTATTGCTGAAAACGCTTCGTTGGAGAAAACATTATGCAGTACGCGTATCTCGGTCGAACGGGAATGAAAGCCAGCCGCCTGTGCCTGGGCACGTGGAACTTCGGCACGTATACCGACGAACCGGAGGCATTCCGGATCATGGATACGGCGATTGAGAGCGGCATCAATTTCTTCGACACGGCGAATCACTATCCCGACTTCGTCAACTGCGGGCGCAGCGAGACGTTTATCGGCCGCTGGTTCGCCCAGGGCGGTCAGCGGCGCGAGAAGGTCGTCCTGGCGACGAAGGTCTCCCAGCCGATGAAGGACCCCCTCGACGGACCCAACGACGAGCAGGGCCTGTCGAAGTACATCATCCGCCGCCACGCCGAGGGCTCACTGCGGCGGCTGCAGACCGATCACATCGAGCTGTACCAGATGCACCACATCGATCGGCGCAGCACGTGGGAGGAAATTTGGGAGGCCTTCGAGATCCTCGTGCATGCGGGCAAGATCGACTACGTCGGCGGCAGCAACTTCGCCGGCTGGCACATGGCGATGGCGCAGGCGGCGGCGGCCAAGCGAAACTTCTTCGGTCTGGCCAGCGAGCAGCACAAGTACGGCCTCATGTGCCGCCTGCCGGAACTGGAAGTGCTGCCGGCCGCCAAGGCGCTGGGCATTGGGGTGCTGTCGTACAGCCCGCTGCACGGGGGCTTGCTCAGCGGTCACGTGCTCAAGACCGAGCCCGGATCGCGCATCGCAAGCTGGGGCGGATGCCCCGAGCACCTGCGCGGCAAGTTGGAAGCTTATGAAAAACTCTGCCGCGAGCTGGGCGCCCCCGAGGCGGCCGTCGCGCTGGCGTGGGTGCTGGCGCACCCGGCAATGACCAGCGTAGTCATTGGACCGCGAACCGCTGCGCAGGTCACCACCGCCCTTCGCGCTCTGGAAGTGAGCCTGGACGAATCAGCCATGAAACGGCTGGACGAGCTGTTCCCCGGTCCCGGCGGGCAGACGCCCGAAGCGTATGCGTGGTAGCGTTGGCGTGATTGCGGATTTTTGATTTCGGATTGCGGATTAAGTTCGCGCGATTGCCGGGTGGCCTGGCGACACGAGAAAGTTGTCTCCCCTATTTCAGTCCCTGTAGTCCCTGTAGTCTTTGGGGTCCTTTTGTCGCCGCTTCTCAGCACAAGTTCGCCTTGTACCAGTCGATGGCCTTGGCCAGGCCTTCCTCGAAGTAGACCTTGGGCGTGTAGCCGATGGTCTTCTGGGCCAGCGCGACGTCGGCCAGCGAGTGCTTGATATCGCCGGCGCGGGCGGCTGCGTAGTTGGCCTTGGCGTTGACGCCCAGGAGCTTGCCCAGTTGGTCGAGGATCTCGTTGAGGCTGGTGCGCCGGCTGCAGGCGATGTTCATCGCCCGCCCGTCGCAGACCTCGGCGGGCACGGTGGCGGCGCGATAGTTGGCGTCGCAGACGTTGTCGATGAAGCAGAAGTCGCGGCTTTGTTCGCCGTCGCCAAAGACGGTCGGGCGCTGTCCCTTGAGCAGGCCCGAGACGAACGCGGGGATGACGGCAGCGTAGGCGCCGCAGGGGTCCTGGTAAGGCCCGAAGACGTTGAAGTATCGCAGGCAGAGGGTTTCCATTCCGAAAGCGGCGGCATAGGCGCGCATGTAGACTTCGCAGGCGACCTTGCTGGAGGCGTAGGGGCTGATGGGCAGCGGGACCATGCCCTCGTGCTTGGGCGATTCGACCTGATCGCCGTAGGCGCTGCTGCTGGCGGCGAAGACCACTCGCTTGACGCCGGCGGCGCGGGCGGCTTCGAGAACGCAGACCGTGCCGTTGACGTTAATGTCGTGGCTGGTGACGGGGTCCTGCACGCTGCGGGGCACCGACCCCAGAGCCGCCTGGTGAAAGATCGCCGCACAACCGGCGACGGCTTTGTCGACCGCGGCTCGGTCCCGGATGTCGCCTTCGATCAGGTCGATCCGGTCGACGACATCGATAAGGTTCTCGCGCTTGCCGGTCAGAAAATTATCCAGCACGACAACCTCGTGGCCTTTGGCCAGAAGATATCGCGTCAGGTTGCATCCGATAAATCCGGCCCCGCCGGTCACCAGGTACTTCGACATAGCATTCTCCAGTTTCGCCACAAGCAGCATGCAAAGGCCAAGCCGCGATGTCAGAGCCCCTTCTGTCGCCCCCGGCAGACTAAAGTATATAAGAGCACGCCGCGGCGGTCAGTAAATTCATCCACAACGTCTTCATCGTCTAGCAGGAGAGTGAAGATGAACAAACGATGTGCCGTGTTTCTGGCGGGGGCGCTGACAGCCGCAGCCTTGTGCTGCATCGGATGCACCGACCTGGGGGACAGGCCTCAGCACAAGCCCGGCGATCGATACTCGTTCGAGGGCGTCTCGTTCCGGATCGAGACCGTCGCGGCCGACCTGACCGTGCCGTGGGCGCTGGCGTGGCTGCCCGACGGCCGCATGCTCATCACCGAACGTCCCGGCGTCGTGCGCGTGCAGGCCCGCCCAGGCCAGACGGAGGTGCTGGCCCGCATCGACGAAGTCGACCAAAGCGGCGAAGGCGGACTGATGGGCGTGGCCGTCTCGCCGGACTTCAGCCGCGACGGGTGGATCTATCTGGCCTACACCGCCCGCGACGGCCGGCGGCAACTCAAGAACATGGTCGTGCGTTACCGCCTGGACGCTGGTCGTCTCGTCGAGAGAACGGTGCTGCTGGACAACCTGCCCGCCCGGACATACCACAACGGTCTGCCGCTGGCCTTCGGGCCCGACGGAAAGCTCTACGCCTCCACCGGCGACGCGGGCAAAGGGCAACTGGCGCAGGAGATGGAGTCGTTGGCCGGCAAGTTCGTCCGCCTCAACGCCGACGGGACCGTGCCGGCGGACAATCCCTTCCCCGCCCAGGCGGGGCAGGAACGCTTCGGGATCAACTCGCGGCAATCGGCGATCTGGACGCTGGGGCACCGCAACTGCCAGGGATTGGATTGGAACTCGCGCGGGCAGATGTTCGCCACCGAACATGGGCCCTCGGGAATCGACGGCGGCAGCGGGCTCGACGAGGTGAACCTGATCGAGAGAGGCGGCAACTACGGTTGGCCGCTCCACCGCGGCGGCGACAAGGCCGAAGACTTCGTCGCCCCGATCAAATATTGGGGCGAACCGGCGATCGCCCCATCCGGCGCCACGTTCTATCGCGGAGAAACGAAGAAGTGGAAAGACTGGTTCTTCTTCTGCACGCTGCGGGGACAGTCGCTCTTCGCCATGCGATTTGACCCGGACCAGCCGCAAAAAGTGCTGCGAGTCGAACGGTTGCTGGAGGACCAGTTCGGCCGCCTTCGCGCCGCGGCGATGGGACCCGACGGCCATCTGTACCTGACAACCTCCAATCGCGACGGCAGAGGACGACCCGGCCCCAACGACGATCGCGTGCTGCGCCTGGTGCCGATGGAGTAAGCGATATCAAGCCGCAGAGGTCGCTGAGGACGCTGAGGATGATGTTAACAAGATAGAACAACTTCTTCCCTCAGCGACCTCTGCGACCTCAGCGGCTGATTTGATCTCTCAGATCATTTCGGCTCCGCCAGCTCGATCACAACGACGGTGGCGATTTTGTCGGGGGCTTCTTCTGGGATCGAGACCCAGTCGGTCGCGTTTCCGGGGGTGACCTTCAGCGGCTTGTCCGGCTGGGCCAGCAGGTAAGCCTTCTTGATCTGTCCCACAGGACCCGTCAGGGGGAGCTTGCCGTCCTTGGGCCAGTCGAAGACGTGGGCGTAAAGGGTGTTGCCCTTGAGCGTGTAGCGACCCCAGTCTGGTTTGGGCAAGGGGCTCGGCCGGGTGTCGTAGATGGCCTGGCCGTTGACCTTGAGCCATGCCCCCATCTCTCGCAGGCGCTGGACGCTTTCGGGCGGGATCGTGCCGTCGGACTTTGGCCCGACATTGAGCAGGAAGTTGCCGCCCTTGCTGACCGAGTCGATCAGCATGCGCACCAGCGTCTGGGTCGACTTCCAGTGGTCGTCGCGCGTCTTGAACCCCCAGGTGTTGTTCATCGTCATGCAGGTTTCCCAGTCGCGCCCGGGCGTGCCGGCCTTGGGAATGGTCTGCTCGGGCGTGCCGAAGTCGCCCTTGACGCCGCCGCCGAGGCGGTCGTTGGCGATGATCCCCGGCTGGAGGTTCAGCAGCGGCGCCAGCACAGCGGCCCGCTCTTTGGTAATGTCATATGGCGTGTCCCACCAGAAGATGGAGATCTTTCCGTAGTTGGTCAGCAGCTCGCGCACCTGCGGGGCGGCCTTTTCGGCAATGTACTTTTCCATCGGGACTCGCTGGAGCTGCTTGTCCCAGCGATTGCCCGCTCCGCCGCCGTGGTGCCAGTCCTGCGCCTGAGAGTAATAGAAGCCCAGCTTCATGTCGTGCTTGCGGCAGGCATCGGCGAGCTCCTTGAGCACATCGCGTTTGAACGGCGTGGCCGCGACGATGTTGTAGGGGCTGGCCTTGGAGTCGAACATCGCAAAGCCGTCGTGGTGCTTGGACGTGATGACGATGTATTTCTGCCCGGCGGCCTTGGCCAGCAGCACCCACTGCTCGGCGTCGAACTTGACGGGGTTGAACTGGCCGGCGAGTTTTTCGTACTCCGCCGCAGGGACCCCGGCGTTATTCATGATCCATTCGCCGATCCCGCCGATGTCGCGGCCTTTCCACTGTCCGGCCGGGATGGAATACAGGCCCCAGTGGATGAAGAGGCCGAACTTGGCGTCTCGCCACCACTGCATGCGGGCGTCGCGCTGGGCGGGAGATTCGGCGGGGACGGCAGTATCCGCATTGGCGGGGCAGACCAGGCACAGGGCCAGTGCAATTGGCAGAAGTTTCTTCATGAGCGCTCTCCTTACAGTTTGACGAATCATTGAACACGCAAGGTCGTGTGTTGTTTTGATATTAGCGGCTGAGAATGCCCTGCCGCCCGGGAAGAGCGCAAGAGAAAAGCCTCCAGATTTTCACCTGAAGGCTTTTCATAAAAGGCGGCATTCACCTACTCTCCCGCTTGAGCAGTACCATCGGCCGCTACGGCTTAACTTCTGTGTTCGGGATGGGAACAGGTGTGGCCCGCAGCGAATATACACCGCCAAAGCCCGGACAGGCGGTTAGGCCTGCCCGGACAGAGGTAATAGGGTAATAGAGTTTGCAGAGGTATCAAAGATCTCGCTGTCCTAGCGAGCTCTCGAGCCAAAGGTCCGGGTGGACCGATGGCAAATGTGATCAAGCAATCGCCCGTTAGTACCGGTCAGCTCAAGGTATTACTACCCTTACACTTCCGGCCTATCAACCACCTGGTCTAGATGGGGGCTCTCTCTCCCGAAGGAGATTGGAATACTATTCTTGTGGTCAGCTTCCCGCTTAGATGCCTTCAGCGGTTATCCATTCCCAACGTAGCTACCCAGCGGTGCCCCTAACGGGACAACTGGTACACCAGAGGTTAGTCCTTCTAGGTCCTCTCGTACTGAAGAAGAGTCCACGCAATATTCCTACGCCCACAGCAGATAGGGACCGACCTGGCTCACGCCGGTCTGAACCCAGCTCGCGTACCACTTTAATCGGCGAACAGCCGAACCCTTGGGACCGCCTTCAGCCCCAGGATGTGATGAGCCGACATCGAGGTGCCAAACCGCCTCGCCGCTATGGACGCTCGGAGGCGATCAGCCTGTTATCCCCGGAGTACCTTTTATCTGATAAGCGATGGCCCTTCCACACGGGACCACCGGGTCACTAAGCCCTGCTTTCACATCTGCTCGACCTACCGGTCTCGCAGTCAAGCATCCTTATGCCCTTACACTCTACGCACGATTGCCAACCGTGCTGAGGATGCCTTTGGGCTCCTCCGTTACACTTTGGGAGGAGACCGCCCCAGTCAAACTACCCACCTAACATTGTTCCCTGCCCGGATTCACGGGACAGGGTTAGACGGCTCGTGGCACAAGGGTGGTATTTCAAGGTTGGCTCCGTCCCGGCCAGAACCGGAACTTCAGCGCCTCCCACCTATCCTACGCATGAGACACAAGACGTCAATATCAGGCTATAGTAAAGGTTCACGGGGTCTTTCCGTCTTGCTGCGGGTTCGCGGCATCTTCACCGCGTCTGTAATTTCACCGAGTCCGTTGTTGAGACACTGATCCAGTCGTTACGCTATTCCTGCACGTCGGAACTTACCCGACAAGGAACTTCGCTACCATAGGACCGTCATAGTTACGGCCGCCGTTTACCGGGGCTTAGGTCGCCAGCTTCTCAGGATTGCTCCCAATGACCGACTTCCGTGACCTTCCGGCACCGGGCAAGCGTCAGACTCTATACATCCTCTTGCGAGTTAGCAGAGTCCTGTGTTTTTGGTAAACAGTCGCCAGATCCGTTTCTCTGCGCCCTCCAGAGCACTCAAGGTTTGATCCAAGAGCGTCTGGGAGGGACCCCTTATCCCGAAGTTACGGGGTCAAATTGCCTAGTTCCTTAACAACGGTTCTCTCGAGCGCCTGAGGATACTCTCCTCGCCTACCTGTGTCAGTTTTAGTACGGATGCACGTTTTGTCCCTGTGAGGCTTTTCTTGACACCTGCGTTCCAGACTCTGGCAACCAAGCGGCCTCGCGGTCGTTCCTTACGAAACGCCCACCCACCTCGTTTAATCGGTGGTACTGGTTTGTAGATGCGTCCTTCACAGATCAATCGCCACGTACAGTGCAGGAATATTAACCTGCTGTCCATCGTCTACGCCTTTCGGCCTTGACTTAGGGTCCGACTAACCCTGGGCGGATTTACCTTCCCCAGGAAACCTTAGGCTTACGGCGAACAGGATTTTCACCTGTTTTATCGTTACTCATACCAGCATACTCACTAGTTGCCGCTCCACCACTCCTTACGGTATGGCTTCAACGCCGACAACTACGCTCTCCTACCACGCATCCGGTGCGGACACCGGGTGCATCCGCGGCTTCGGTACCATGCTTAGTCCCGATCATCATCGGCGCCGAGTTGCTCGGCCAGTAAGCTATTACGCACTTTTTAAATGGTGGCTGCTTCTAAGCCAACATCCTGGCTGTTTGCGCAAGTCGACTTCCTTAGTCACTTAGCATGGATTGGGGACCTTAGCCGGCGATCCGGGTTGTTTCCCTCTCGACTACGAAGGTTATCCCCCGCAGTCTGACTCCCGGGATAGTCACCGTGGTATTCGGAGTTTGGTTGAAGGAAGCAGCCTGGTGGGCCCTTCGTTTCATCCAGTGCTCTACCCCCACGGTGTAGTGTCCCGAGGCTAGTCCTATAACTATTTCGGAGAGAACGAGATATCTCTGAGTTTGATTAGACTTTTACTCCTCCCCACAGCTCATCCCCTAGCTTTTCAACGCTAGTGAGTTCGGTCCTCCGCGTCCTTTTACGGACGCTTCAACCTGGCCATGGGTAGATCACTCAGTTTCGCGTCAAGCGCCCACGACATAGTCGCCCTATTCAGACTCGGTTTCCCTATGGCTCCGTCCCTTAGAGACTTAGCCGGGCCGTGAACGCAAACTCGCTGGTTCATTATGCAAAAGGCACGCCGTCACCCATTCCCCTTGCGGGGCATAGGGCTCCGACAACGTGTAGGTGCATGGTTTCAGGTACTTTTAACTCCCCTAATAGGGGTACTTTTCATCTTTCAGTCGCCTTACTTGTCCACTATCGGTCGTGATGTAGTACTTAGCCTTGGAGAGTGGTCTCCCCTGCTTCACGCGGAGTTCCACGAGCACCGCGCTACTCTGGTACGCCAAACGTAACGGAGGGCCTGTAGTTTCGCCTACGGGACTATCACCCTGTATTGTGAGCCTTTCCAGACTCTTCGACTACTACGACCTTTGTAACTCCTGAATGGCGCCCGCAACCCCGCCCCCGAAGGGACGGTTTGGGCTGATCCGCTTTCGCTCGCCGCTACTTACGGAGTCTCGGTTGATTTCCTTTCCTGCAGGTACTGAGATGTTTCAGTTCCCTGCGTTGGCTCTGGCGGCCTATGCATTCAGCCGCCAGTAACATGATCTGCTTGCACAGTCATGCTGGGTTTCCCCATTCGGACATCCCAGGGTCAAAGCTCGTTTGACAGCTCGCCTGGGCTTTTCGCAGCCTACCACGTCCTTCATCGCCTCATCACGCCTAGACATCCACCATGCACCCTTAGTAGCTTGATCACATTTGCCACGGGCCCATGCCCATGACCAATGTCCCAAGCTCGCCGGGCACATCGAGATCTTCGATGAACCTATGCAAGATCTACTATTACCCTATTTACTTTTCAAGAAACCGTTTTACCGCTCTCGTCCGGCCAGCCCTATCGGCTCACCAGACAACACTGCACTCGAAAGCTGAATGCTCTCAAGTGCAGAGCACAGCTTTATACGCGATTACCCCCACGCCGGTCAAGCACCAGTCTAACATTTTTTGCAAAAAATTATTCCGGAAGCTCAAACAGGCGCCAAAGGCTTGATTTTAAGGCTTTTTCGTCGCTTGCCAATCCCGAGCCCGCGACGGTCGGCCTCAAAATTCTTTCTTGTTCGACTCGCCAGCCCTTCTAGAATCCCCATTCGTCATGCCGGCTTCGTACGCTTCTATCCTGATACGTCCCAGCGGCGATTTGGTTCTGGTTTTTCGCGGACGCCCGCAGGAAATCCGGGGGATTTCACCGCAGAGATCGCGGAGAACGCGCAGGGGAAGGCAGCAACAGCGTGGACGTAACGGTTTTTTCTTCTACCCCGCTGGATTGCCAGGGCGTACTTCGCCGAAGGCGAACGAAGCCCGGCTTCGCCCCTGAAGGGGCTTCGCCGTGGCAGTTCTTCTTCGCCCTTGGCGAATAAGAACTGGAGACGAGCGGGCTCGAACCGCCAACCCCAGCGTTGCAAACGCTGTGCTCTTCCAATTGAGCTACGTCCCCGAAAGAATTTCCAATTTCCGATTTCCAATTTCCGATTGAAAAACGGGGACGCTGCACCGAGGCACGATCGTGCCGGAGGTTCAATTGGAAATTGCCAATTGGAAATTGGCAATCGACTGGGCCTGGTTGGAGTCGAACCAACGACCTTGCCCTTATCAGGGGCACGCTCTAACCAACTGAGCTACAAGCCCGTATGGCCGCTGCGACGCATTGCCTGCACGCAGCGACATCACATCGGTTTCCTGGAGTTTTCAAACAACACTCAGGCCGGTCCAATCGACCAGCCTCCCACTCAAGGGTCGGATATTTTATCTTATCGCTTCAATCAATCAAGTCAAGATATTGCGGATTTACGATTTCGGATTGCAGATCACCGAGCGGATGTCCTGTTGGCGGGGCGAACTTGCTGGGCTTCTTCGCTCAAGCGTGAAACGCGCGGGGCAAGCCCGCCGCTAACGTGGCGCTTCCAGGTCTTGTTCTGCAACCCGAGGCGAATGCGCGCCGCAGCTTTCGGCGTCGGGCGCCGCGGAAGTGGCTGGATAAAAGCCCATTTCCTGCATCCCCTTGAGCTTGGGCAACACGTTGCCCGCAAGGTCCACGTGGAAGAAGCCCGGGAACACATCCGCATTGCCCTGAATCAGATCGAAATACTCGCGATGGCGCGGCGGGATCTCTACCGTCATCCCGTGGCAAATCTCGTGGCCGGTGAAGACGAACTCCGGCAACAGCCACGGACAAAACTCCAGCGGTGCCTTGCCGGCCAGCTCGCGATAAATCTCCGTCTGGGGCAGCAGGCTCAGCAGGCTCGGCAGAATTCTCGCGCCCATCATCCGCAGCGAAACCATCTGGAACAGCGACAAGTTGAACTGGTCCATCGTCTCGAATGGAAAGCCCCAGATGTAAAACGCGTCCACGCGCGGAAAAATATTGATCGCCTTGGGCACGACCTCCAGCACCTCGGCAGCCGTGAATCCCTTCTTCAACCGCCGCAGGATCTCGTCGCATCCGGACTCGATGCCGAACCGCAACTCGACGCACCCGCAGTCGGCCATCGCCTGCATCATCGGTTCGTCGACGAGATTTACGCGGCCGAACGCCTTCCACTTGACCTTGAGGCCGCGGTGATTGAGTTCGTCACAGAAATCCACCACGTGCTGACGCGAGGAGACGAAGAACTCATCCTGAAAGAGGAACAGTTCCACGCCGGCCCGTTCGTGCAGCAGGGCCATCTCCTGCACGATGTTGGCGGGGCTGCGCGAGTGGCTCTCGAGGTTCCACGCCGGGGCCACCGAACAGAACGTGCAGGGGTACGGACAGCCGCGGCTGGTCATCATGCCGTATCCGGCGTAGCGCGACAGGTCGATGCGGTCCCAGACCGGGAAGGGAATTGAGTCAAGGTCCTGCACGCGCGGGCGGTCAGCATTGTGCATAACGATGCCGCCGCCGCTGCGGAATGAGATGCCCGGTACGGTTGAGAGATCGCGGCCGTCGCGGAGGGCGGCCAGCAGGTCCGGGCCGGTCAGTTCGCCCTCGCCGCGGCAGATGATGTCGATCCATCCGAACCGCTCGAGCACGAGGCCTTCGACGCCCTTGGTGCCCACACCGCCGAGCACGATCTTCGCGTCGGGATACCGCCGTCGCAATTCGCGCGCGGCCACGATCGTAAAAGGCAGCAGATTGGCCATGCACGACAGGCCGATGATGCCGGCCGGCCGGTCGAGAAAATTCAGGAAGGCCGGCAGGTCGAAGGGGTCTTCGGTATCGCAGGTCTGGTAGTCGCGAAAGTCGACTTCAAAGCCCGCCCGCTCCATTGCGCCGGTGAGATACAGGCAGCCCAGCGGCACGTGCAGCTCGCGCTCGGTCTGGTCGCCGTAGCGCATGAAGAGCATGTTCAGGTTGACCAGCGTGATGTCGGCCATGGTTACTTGTCGTCCGAGAGGTCAGGTCGATCTTGGTTCTGCGGCGCCGGCGGCACAGGCTTGTCCGGCCTTATGCCACGGCTGACGGGCAGATCCGGCCGAATGCCTTTTGACACTGGCGGCCGAGTTGTCGGGCGACTATCAGAAGCAGGTTGGGAAGTTGGCCCTTGGATAATTGTCATACCTGCCATGCGCGGGCCTACGAAAGGGGGAGCAGGTTGGGAATCGTTGACTGGTTCTGAAGCGAGCTGAGTTGTCGTTTCACCCGGGCCGGAAATGCCACCTATTCCTTCGTCAGTAGAAGTGGCCGGTCTCTCGGGCTCCGAAGGCGATCTTTGCGGATTAAAGACCATCCCGAATATGTCAGGTCCTTGATCTGTCTGGGGCCGGGATGTTGTCGGCTGGGACGCTGTTGACGACGGCGTATTTGGTGTTTGATCGGTGCGGTGCCCAAATGAGTATCCGAGGTAGTCTACGAAATCACATCCACCGGCGGTAATTCCCAGCGCCAGCAGCATTGCCGCTGCGGCTTTGCCGAGGAACGCGGCGATGTTGCTGGGATCGACACGGGTGTTGTTGATGATGGCTTCAAGCTGCGGCTGGGGGATGATCGCCAGCATGGCCGCTTCGGTTTCGGTGAGCTTGAGACCGATATCGCCGGCCGCGGCGGCGCGGGCTTCGAGAAGCCGTTTGCGAAACGCCGGATCGACCGAGGCCTTCTTGACCAGCACCTCGATACCGCGCGGGATCGCCCCGATGCCCTTGCCCGCCCCGGGCGGCCGCCCGCCGACAATGGTCGTGCGAACGGCAGGTTGCTCCTGCGGAAGTTGTCCCCGTGATGCGTCGTCCCCGGTTGCCATGGCGAATCTCCTTGTACGCACAAGAATAATTGCAGAGCCATGATAAGCCCCCGGCGGGTGCGCGGGCCAGTAAAATGCCCGCCGCGCCCATCTATGGAGTGCGGCAGCCATAGCTGCCACTTTCACTGTTCTTCGACGCTTCAGGCCCCAGGCGTCCGAGGTCTGAGGCCTGAAGTCTGGAGCCACTGACGCTGCTCCCGAAAAGACAAGCATCGCCCCAGTGGCCGCACGGCGCTGACAGCCCAGCCGCGAAAGAGGTACGACCTACCCCCCAATTGTACTTCCTTGCACTTTGTTGTACTTTTCACAGCTACTTTCGGGGAAGGTAAGCTATTCCCATTGCTTTATCGCGCGGCCCTCAGTGCTTGCCTGTATGGCGAGACTCACCGCCCCAAGCCTCGATCAGTTTGGCCGGCCGCCGTCGCCGTAGGACCCCAGGCCCCACGCCGGCCCCCCGTGAGCCTCCGTTTGGGGCCTGCCCACGACGCCGGCGGCCTGGTCGTGCTGCCACCCAAGCGTCGGAGACTATCTGCCGGAAGCCCAAAGCGATAAACTCACGCCACGGCTTTAATAAACGTTGCGGTAATGGAGAGAAGAAGACTGGATAAGTACGGGCCTACTCCAGCGGATGGCGCCACTTGAGGTCAGGGAATCGGGCATAGTCGCGGTCGGTGCTGATCCATTCGCAACCGCTCTCGATAGCCAGGGCGGCCAGATAGGCATCGGCAATTATGTTACCTCTGGCCTCGGTTTGGCGGCATAGGTCGGTAAAGATTTGCCAGTGGCGGCTGCCGGGTGCGACTGAAACAGCGTTAGCCCGAAAACTGCATGAACCGCAGAGACCGCAGAGTACGCAAAGAAGCAAATGGGTCAAAACAAGGACATCTAGCGTCCCAACCGGCGTTGAGCCTAAAAACACACTGTTGGTGCGGCGCAATTACACAATTGCTGTAAGTCTTTTCCCTCACAACACCTCTGCGGCATCTGCGATCTTTGCGGTGAAATATCCGGGTTAGGACTTTCCCGCTTCCATCAGGTCCAACAAGGACGAAGTGTGATCGAGATCGACGCCGGGGCAAAGTCCGGGCGCTTGAGTTGAGACAGGCAGCCGAACCCTCTTGCCAGATGAAACCTGCGACTCTCGCGACAGCGACTCGCGCAGCGCATCCTCCACGATCTCGCGCAGCGGCCTGCCCGTGCGAGCGGCCAACTCCTTTGCCCGCTGCAATAGACTGTCACTCAAATCTAATGTGGTTCTCATACATAAAAGCATATCCTCCGCGCATCAATATGTCAAAGGCCCGACAAGCGACTGGGCGACATCGCGTCGCTGATCAGCGGCGACCTGCAAAAGGCCGACGAGATCGGGAACTGGCGCGCGTTCCTTCTCGACGAAGCCGACGCGACCCTCGCGGAACTTCGCAAGCAAACGCACACGGGCAGGCCGTGGGGCCTGGCAACCTTTTCGACCGACTGACCGTAATGCTCGGCCGCCCCATGCACCGCCAAAAGCCCGGCCCAAAACCAAAGAAACAAACCACGTAGGCCTGTAGCCGAGCTGAGTTATGGGATCTGTCGTTAATGGTCCTAAGTTAAGGGCTTCACGCGGCCTTTCCCGCACCATGGCGGGTAGCGGGAGAGCGAAAACGTGACAAAACAGCCCATTCGGCACGCTTCAGCTTGTCACCTTACCGGCGAAACCCCGCCCGAAACCCTTAACTTTGGGCCATTGGGATCTGTCGTCCTAATTCCCCCGCGGAAGAAGCAATCGAATCCATTCATCATTCCGCTGGCGATGTATTCGTGACGCTTCGCACCTTGTCGTCCACAATCTCGATAACAGCGCCTGGATATTGCCTATACTGCCAGGCTTCATAGTCCTTTAACTTATACCCCCGGATTACGGGCGGCGAGACGTCCTTCTTGATATCAGGAAGACCAAGTTTCTCTATCACTTCTTTTGTACTCATCTCCAGTCTAACGGGCAGTTCAGCGACCAGAACGGGCAGGCGGAGAGTTGAGCCAGCGATAGAGTAAATGACCGTGCTTTGCCCCATTTTGATAGCATGAATGTTATATCGAGAGTCTCTGTCAAAACTGATGGAAGAACCTTCTACAGCTACTGTCAATTCACAGGCTTTACCGTCGACTTCGTAGAAATTGTGCGTGTCATGGACCAGAGACCCGTCTTTTATATGAAGAACAGCAATCCATAGTGCTGAGGGCCATGTCTCGGTTAACATATCAGCCTCACGGAGTCCTCCTTCCGGAAGCCATAGTGTAGTATATTCTGCATGGACCTTGATTATTCCACGCCCGAGGTTGATACTCACTACGGTAGGTTGTTTTGCCTTGGATCGAGCCAGCGCGAGCATTTCTCCGCGTAACTTATCCAGTTGGGCCTTAGTCTCCTGTTCCCGCTGGCGTACCCGCTCAGCGTCTGCTCGAACGCGCTCAGCCTCACGGTCCTGCTGTTCTTTTTGTAAGCGAATTCTTGTTACCTCTGCGGCTGCGATTGCATCGATTGCCTTCCTTGCCTGAGCAATAATCTCTTTCTGTTTTAGGTCGGTTAAGGCATGGTCTCCAACGAATGCTACTAATTTTTCATAGGTTTGTTTTGCCTGAGCATTCTCCCCCCGCCGAAGTGCTTCGTCCGCCTGGCGCTTCATGCTGATGAGCCTCTCATTATTCCGCTCGCCCCAAGATTGGTGAGATTTCACGCCATAAAGCACAACCACAAGAAACCCCAGGATCACGCCTCCCAAAACGAGGTCATATCCCTTCAGGAAACGCTTCTTTTGGCTTGGCGCAGGCACCGTCTGGAAATGCCCGCAGTGTGGACACTTATCCGTCTGTCCAATCAAACTGTCTTCGCTCTCAATAGGATATCTACAGCGTATGCATTTGTAGCGGATCATGTTCTTTCTCAGCGGGTTAAGTTGATCGTGTTTCCGTGAGGGCTCAATATCAGCAACCACTCTCCTTCCCTCAAATGCAACATTTGATATAATTTCACTTCTTTTTCGCCGCCTCCCTAAGTGCGCTCCGCAACTGCTTCAAAAGCTTTCTATGCCGAACCCTCGCTCGAAGAAGGGCCGCGAAATCCTTGTCCATAATTTCACATGTGTCCAAGTAAGGTTCCTTGTTCCCGCAAGGGCACCCACTAGCGCTTTTTGTTCTTCGGTATACCTGAATCCCATCCCGTTCCTCCCAGCGAGCGACGCCGGAACCGTCATCGAAATGCTGGCTGTAGAACGTCAGAGGCTTGCCACAGTTGGGACAGGGCCATTTCTGAAAGGCCTTCGCCATACCCCATCTCCTCTGAAAGAACTGCTTCTTTCGCGCAGAGGGACTATTTTCCGTTGGTTCCCTACAGCTACACTAAAAGAATATACCGGCCTCACTGGAGTTGGCAAGACCCAGTACATCCAAAATACCCTTTGCGTCCTTTGCGTGCTTTGCGGTTAAATTGGCTTCATGTTCAAGTGGTTGCTCGACATTGTCCTGAGCCTGATCGCCCTGGCGGTCCTGGCGCTGCCGATGCTGGTCATTGCGATCATCATTCGCACGACGTCGCCGGGGGCGGCGATCTTTCGCCAGCAGCGCGTCGGGCTGCGGGGGAAGCTCTTCACCATGCTCAAGTTCCGCACCATGCGCAGCGACGCCGAGCCCTTCGGGCGCTCGCCGCAGTCGGCCCAGGACCCGCGACTGACGCGGGTGGGAAAGTTCCTGCGACAGACCAGCCTCGACGAACTGCCGCAATTGCTCAACGTGCTGGCTGGGCACATGAGCCTGGTTGGCCCGCGGCCGCTGTATCAGGTGCAGGCGGAAAAGTGGAACGCCCGCCAGCTCCGCCGGCTCGACGTGCGACCGGGCCTGACCGGCTACGCCCAGGTCTACGGCCGCGGCGACATCACGCACGAAGAGAAGATCGAGCTGGACGTGTACTACGTCGAGAATGGCAGCCTGGGCCTGGACCTCAAGCTCATCGCCCTGACGCTGTGGCAGGTCGTCGCGTCGCGCAGCATCGTCTATGAGCGCCCCGGACACGGGGGCTGAGTCTGCATGTCCCTTTCCGATTCGTCGCAAGTCAATGACAGGACAGTCCGCAAATAAAAAGGGCGACACCCAGGTGGAGGGAGACCTTGGCATCGCCCCGATAGCCGCTTCCCTATAGGGCCAGGTGGAGGGAGACCTGACGCCAAAACAGGAAGCAGCGGACAAAACTTTTTCTCGTCCGGCCAGGCAGCAATTTCAGGAAAACTCCGACAACCGGCCGTGACTTCTTTCTTCGGCAAAGAACCCGCTGCAGGCTGAGACTATTTTCGAAGACGAGGGCCCATCCATGGGCTCCCGCCTCCAGTAGCACAGCCTTTCCAGGCTGTGACCACTCGCCAGCACTGCGGCCAGCCTCTCCAGGCTGTTACGCCACAGGCTGAAAAGCCTGTGCCACCC
Organism: Planctomycetaceae bacterium; assembly: GCA_039680605.1. Classification (NCBI taxonomy): domain Bacteria; kingdom Pseudomonadati; phylum Planctomycetota; class Planctomycetia; order Planctomycetales; family Planctomycetaceae; species Planctomycetaceae bacterium. The sequence continues at coordinate 29,507 of JBDKTA010000064.1, forward strand.
CAAACCGCTCAACTGCAGCCCAATGAGGACCCGCAGTTGTAGCACTTATAGCAGTTACCGTTTCGGACGGTAATCGCCCCGCACACGTCGCAGGCCGGCGCGTCTTCCTGGAATCCGCTGAACTGCTTGTCCAACTGGTCCAGGCGATTAACGCGAGGCTGCTTCTCGACCGCCGCCGCAGCGACGGCCTTCTCCCGCCCCTTGGATGGACTTCTGGGCGTCGAAACCGAGCCGACGTACGAACCGTCTAATAATGCGCCGCCAGACCTCTGATCGTCCGTGTCGGAGGTCCGGTCGGCGCGGCCAGGTTCCGAGGGTTTGTCATCCTTGACCGCCTCGGGCGCTGCATCAATGACCAGCCGGGGAATGGCTGGACTGGTGTTGTTGGCTCCGCGGTCGGGCATGTTGGCCTTGCGATATTCCTCAAGGAACGTCAGGCCCAACCAGCGGAAGATGTAATCGACGATGCTCTTGGCGAAGGGAATGTCGCGGTTGCTCGTCATGCCCGAAGGCTCGAACCGCTGATGCGTGAACTTCTTGACCAGCGCGTCGAGCGGCACGCCGTACTGCAGGCACAGGCTGATGGCCGTGGCGAAGGCGTCCATCATGCCCCCGACGGTCGAGCCTTCCTTGGCCATGGTGATGAACAACTCGCCGGGCTCGCCGTTGGCATAGAGGCCCACGTTGAGGTACCCCTCGTGCCCGGCGACGTCGAACTTGTGCGTCATCGACGGGCGGGTGGCGGGCAGGCGGTTGCGGTGCGGCTGGCGGCGGGCGGCGTCGAGAGCGGCGGCCAGCGCCTCGGCCGTCATCAGCGATTCGGTCTTTTCGGCGACGACCTTCTTGTCGCCTTCTTTGCGGACGTTGAGCGGCTGCGTGCGCTTCGAGCCGTCGCGGTAGATGGCCACGGCCTTGATGCCGAGCTTCCAGGCCTCGGTGTAGACCTGCTGGATCTGCTCGACGGAGGCCTCATTGGGGATGTTGACGGTCTTGGAGATCGCGCCGGAGATAAACGGCTGCACCGCGCCCATCATGCGGATGTGTCCCATGTAGTGGATGCAGCGTCGGCCGTTGGCGGGCTTGAAGGCGCAGTCGAAGACGCTCAGGTGGCTTTCCTGGATATGCGGGGCGTCTTCAATGGTGTCGTGCTCGTCGATGTACTCGATGATCTCGGCGACCTGGGCGGGGCTGTAGCCCAGTTGCTTCAGGGCCAGCGGCACGGTCTGGTTGACGAGTTTGAACATGCCGCCGCCGGCAAGCTGCTTGTACTTGACCAGGGCGATATCGGGCTCGATGCCGGTGGTGTCGCAGTCCATCATGAAGCCGATGGTGCCCGTCGGGGCCAGCACCGTCACCTGGGCGTTGCGGTAGCCCGCCCGGCTGCCCGCTTCGAGAGCCTGGTCCCAGGCGGCACGGGCGGCGGCGATGAGTTCCTCGCGGCAGTGCTGGGGCGAGATCTTGTCGACGGCCCCGCGGTGCATGGCCATCACGTCGAGCATTGGGCGGCGGTTGGCCTCGAAACGGTCGAACGTGCCGACATTGGCGGCGATCTCGGAACTGGCGGCGTACGCCGTGGCGGTCATGATGGCGGTGATGGCCGCGGCGGTCGCCCGCCCGGCGTCGCCGTCGTAAGGCATGCCCAGCGACATCAGCAAGGCGCCCAGGTTCGCATAGCCCAGGCCCAGCGGGCGGTAGGCGTGGCTGTTGGCGCAGATGCGGTCGCTGGGATAGCTGGCATGGTCGACCAGGATGTCCTGGGCGATGATGAACAGCCGCGCCGCGGCGCGGAATCGCTCGATGTCCATGCTGCCGTCTTCGCGGCGGAATTTCATGAGGTTGAGGCTGGCGAGGTTGCACGCCGAGTCGTTGAGGAACATGTACTCGCTGCAGGGGTTCGAGGCGCAGATCTCGCCGTCGGTCTTGCAGGTGTGCCAGCGATTGATCGTGGTGTGGAACTGCACGCCCGGGTCGCCGCAGACATGCGTGCCCTCGGCGATGGCGCCCAGCAGATCCTTGGCCTTGTACTTGATCGAAGGTTTGCGCTCGCCGGTGACTTCGCGCGTCTGCCAGTCGAGGTCTTCGATCGCCGCCTGCATGAACTCGTCGGTGGCGCGGATCGAGAGGTTGGCGTTCTGGTACATCACCGAGGAATACGCCTCGCCGTTGAACGAGCCGTCGTAACCCTGCTCGATCAAGGCCCAGGCCTTGCGCTCCTCGTTCATCTTGCACTCGATGAACTCTTTAATGTCCGGGTGATCGCAGCGCAGCGACTGCATCTTGGCGGCGCGGCGCGTCTTGCCGCCGCTCTTGACGACCGCGGCGATCTGGTCGAACACCCGCATGAAACTCAGCGGGCCCGAGGGCGTGCCGCCGCCGGAGAGCTTCTCGCGGCTGGACCGAAGCGTCGAGAGGTCCGTGCCGGTGCCCGAACCGTACTTGAAGAGCATCGCCTCGGCGTGGCAGAGGCGCATGATGTCTTCCATCGTGTCGGCCACCGACTGGATGAAGCACGCCGATGCCTGGGGGTACTCGTACCCGTGCATCGTCTTGGCGGGCTGGGCGGTCTTGGCGTCCCAGTGATAGTTGCCTTCGGAGCCTTTGACGCCGCCCTGGTGGAACAGCCCGACGTTGAACCATACCGGCGAGTTGAACGAACCGTACTGGTTGACGCACAGGTACGTCAGGTCCTGGTAGAACCGCTCGGCGTCCTCTGCCGTGGCGAACATGCCGTCGGCCTTTCCCCAGTCGGCGATGGTGCGCGTGACGCGGTGGACCAGCGTGCGGACGCTCTTCTCGCGGGCGGCGCTGGACGGGTCGCCGTAAAAATACTTGCTGACGACGACGTTGGTGGCCAGTTGGCTCCAGGCCGAGGGCACCTCGACGTCGGTCTGCTGGAAAATGACTTTGCCCTTATCGTCGCCGATATGGGCGGTGCGGGATTCCCACTCGATGTCGTCGAAAGGATGTATCTGTCCGTTCGAGAACACCTGCTCGATCGCCAGGCCCCGGCCGGAGGGGCGATGGGCTGCGATCCTTTCGCGGCGACGCGAAAACCTTTCGCCGGACTCGTTAGATTTTTGCACCGCCATGACTGACTCCCAACCCGCAAATGTAATCCGTTACCGTTGTGGCAAAAGCCGCTTCGAGCACACTGACCACCTGGCAGCCATGCCGGACCCGAATGTGCTATCGCCGCAGACCCGCCATCGGGCACCACAGCGGTCCGCTAGCATACCCAATCTGTAGTGGTCAACAAGACTATAAATCACTAAATATTGAGATTTTTTTTAAGTCATTGCCAAAACGCAGCTTGCCGAAGCCGAAATCAGAAGCCCACAGCTTCCAACATCCGAACTGTATCCTAACAAACATAGTATACGCTCGTCAAGCCCCTATATTTAGCGGTTCAAAAAAATATTTTGCCCTACATATAGCAACATGTGGATAGCCTGTGTGCAGGTGCTGGGTAAGATCTGTGCAAGCCCGAAACGTCGTCCTCGACTGACTGGTAAAGCGGCAGGGGCGGAATTATGGAGTGCGGCAGCCATAGCTGCCGCTTTGAGAGTTTCTCGGTGTCGAACAACTCCTAAAGCGGCAGCTATGGCTGCCGCACT
>JBDKTA010000065.1 GCA_039680605.1 Planctomycetaceae bacterium
GACCAACTGGACTGCCGACTGCTTGAACTCCAGCGTGTATCTGCCGCGTGCCATCGTGGGCTCCTTCTGTTGCCTGAGGGCTCTTATATTACCCTCTCGGCGCGCCCACCGTTCGTGGGGAAGCCCAGTGCCGATACAGTAGGTCACTCACATCTATTCTTTCTGCGTCGTCTGACAACATCGCTTCACCTACCTCTGCCCCTTCTGCAACTTCTTCCTCCTCATTTCCTTCCCCTGCCGCAGAAGAATCATCCTCACCCCCTTCATCACCCTCTCGGACGATCTTGTCTACGAAGACGCCATAGTACTCATTGCCCGCATCGTCGTATTGAACGTTTACCCATCCGAGAATTCCAATGTGCTCCATATCTCTCAGGGACAGGATGATCTCCTTGAAACCCTCTTTCTGGGCCCATACGTAAGCATTCCCGCCTGAATCATCTCCTAGTCTGAGCTGAAAATACGCCTGCCCATCAAGTGTGATATTTTCCGCACCGTAGTAGGTGCAATCGGGAATGCATACATCCTCCTCCCACAGTTCTTCTCCAGTAAGCTCGATGTGTCGAAGTGTGACTTCTTCAGCCATGGTCGTTCTCGCAAGACCAGTTGCTCACAAATTGCTCTTAGCACAGAGATCGAAGCTATCCGTTTCACCCGTTGAAGTTGCGATTCTATCTTCTCCAGTGGACATGTCAACACCGTATCTTGCTGACTCATCCCCAGTTTTGGTTGAGAGGGGCAAAGAAAAAGGCGGCGCCTTCCCGATGATTCCGTTAGGTAAGACGGAGCGCGCTCCAGGAACAACCTGGAAAGGAAGGCACCGCCATGGATCGCACGGATGCGATCGCTTGGGTCGTGTCGTTCTGCGCTTCTCTTCGGCTGTCCCAAGCCAAGACCTTGAGTGAGTTGTCGGTGGCCGGTTATCCGGAGTTATCCGGAGACATCCATGAGCAAGTCTGTGTCAAGACTCTAGCGGGCGAATCTTAGCGGGCGTGCCCACACATTCATTCGGCGTCATCCCTTCAGGGAGCGCCAGTATTCTTCGTGCGTCGCCGGCCTCAGTCACCATAACGAGGTCGTCTTCGGGGCTGGGGAGCAAGGGACGACCGAGCGCGGTCTCGAGCTTTTTGACGAATCCCCCCGGCCCCAGCGGTCTGCCTGTATTCTCGCTGCGGCGGATCGCCTCGGCAAGGGGTTGCTCGTCCTTTTCACCCCAAAGGTATTCCTCCCACGATTGTCTCCCTGACCACTGTCGGTTGGGATCCGTCATGCGCGGCGCCGCAAACGCGCGGGGCAAGTTCCGCCGCTAACGAATCGCACAAACGTTTGCCTTTTCTGACTGCTCTTAATCCTCTTAATCTTCTTAATCTTTTCCCAATCCCGCTCTCCCCGTTGCCGCTATAATCTGCGACCATGAACCATCCGCAGGCATATTCGGCGATCCTGAGCCAGGTCGTCAACGGCGAAGACCTCTGCGCCGAGCAGGCGCGTGCGGCCTTTGGGGCCATCATGGACGGGCTGTGGAGCGAGGCCCAGATCGCCGGGCTGCTGGTGGCGATGGCGGTCAAGGGGCACACCGTTGACGAGATCGCCGGGGCGGCCACCGCCATGCGAGAACACGTCACGCCCATCAACGCCGGGGGGCGCGACGTCGTCGACACCTGCGGCACCGGCGGAACGGGCATCAGCACGTTCAACATATCGACGGCCGCCGCCCTCGTCGCCGCCGGGGCGGGCGTGGCGGTGGCTAAACACGGAAACCGCACCCACACCCGCGCCAGCGGATCGGCCGATGTGCTGGCCGCGCTGGGCGTGAATATCCAGGCCTCGGCCGAGACGGCTGCCCGCTGCCTGCGCGAGGCGGGCGTGTGCTTCTGCTTCGCGGTGACCTGCCACCCCGCCATGCGCTACGCCGGTCCGGTGCGCAAAGCCCTGGCCGTGCGAACGATCTTCAACCTGCTGGGCCCGCTGACCAATCCCGCCGGCGCGCGGCGGCAGGTCATGGGCGTTTTCGATCCGGCGCTGACCGAGACCATCGCCCGCGTGCTGGCGTCGCTGGGCGCGGTGCGGGCGTTCGTGGTGCATGCCGATGACGGCCTGGATGAAATCTCCACCACCTGCCCCACCCGCGTCAGCGAACTGCGCGATGGACACGTCGTCACCTGCACCGCCGAGCCGGACGACTTCGGGTTTGCCCGTTCAAAGAGCGAAGACCTGCTGGTGACATCGGCAGCCGAGTCGGCCCAGGTCATTCAGCACGTGCTGGCCGGCAAGAAGGGCCCCGCCCGCGACATCGTGCTGCTCAACGCCGCAGCCGCCATCGCCGTGGCGGATAAAGCCGACGACATCGGGGCCGCCGTCCCCATCGCCGCCCGCTCCGTCGACTCCGGCGCCGCTGCCGCCGCATTGGAAAAACTCATCGCGGTCAGCAATTCGTAGCGGTCACAGACGGCGTGCCCAGGCGTCACGCGGGACGCTGCTCAACTCGTTTCAATCAGGGTTTCCGCCCAGTCGACGACGCGCTGGGCGACGGCCAGGGCCTGGTGGTATTGCGGTTCGGTGACCGGAACCTCGCGCTGGTAGGGTTCGCCGGCGCCGATCCGCTCCAGCGACGTCACATGCTCCATCGCCTCGGCCGCGGCTGCGTAGTCAGGCACGCGGCGCAGCAGTTGGGAGAGGTCCTCGTTGTCGTTGAAAGCAACGTGGTAGTGTATCAGCACGGCCCGCAGGGCATTGATGGCGGCCTGGTGGGCGTGGTCGCAGAGGTTCTCCAGCAGCACGCCTCCGGCCCCGGGCGAGATGCGGGCGAACTCCAATTCCTTCTGCGCCAGATCGAGCCAGTGACGATGTTCCTGAAGCAGTTTCGCCGCAGGCATGGCAGCCCCCTTTCGCGGTATTATAGCAGCGACTAACCCGAAGACTACATGAACCGCAGAGATCGCAAAGCACGCAGAGAAGCAGATGGCTAAAAACAAGAACATTCAATGTTGCGGCCGGCGTGACCGGAGAAAACAGGCTGTCCATGTGAGCGACTTGCCAGCCTCTGCGGGCTCTGCGATCTCCGCGGTGAAATATCCCGGCTAATCGGGAAACTGCATGAACCGCAGAGATCGCAGAGTACGCAGAGAAGCAAATGGCTTAAAACAAGACCATCTAACGTCGCCATCGGCGTTAATCCGGAAAGACAGACTGTCCATGCGGCCCGCTTCCGTAAGTGTCCGTAGGTCTCTTCGCTCAAAGCACCTCTGCGGCCTCTGCGATCTCCGCGGTGAAACATCGGGGCTAACAGCGGCATGCATACAGGAGCCCGTGCGACTCATGGGCAAGAGCCCATGCTACGGTCTATTCCCAGGGGAAGTCTCTGCCGGTCAGGGCGGTGTAGGCCTCGATGTACTTGCTTCGGGTAGCCTGGACCACTTCGGCGGGCAGGGCCGGGGCCGGGGGGGTGCGGTCGAAGTGAATGTCATCGAGGTAGTCGCGGACGAACTGCTTGTCGAAACTGGCTTGCTCGCGGCCTTCCTTGTACTGGTCGGCCGGCCAGAATCGCGACGAATCGGGGGTGAGGCATTCATCGACGAGGATGATCCGGCCGCTCTCGTCAAAGCCCCACTCGAACTTGGTGTCGGCGACGATGATGCCTCGCTGGGCGGCGTAGTCGCGGGCGCGGGAGTACAGGGCGATGGACTTGTCTCGAAGCTGCGTCATCACGTCGCTGCCCACGAGTTCGCAGGCCCGTTCGAAGTTGATGTTCTCGTCGTGTTCGCCCAGTTCGGCCTTGGTGGCGGGCGTGAAGATCGGCTCGGGCAGCTTGGAAGACATCTTGAGCCCTTTAGGCAGGGCGATCCCGCAGACCGTGCCGGATTTCTGGTATTCCTTCCATCCGCTTCCGGCGAGGTACCCGCGCACCACGCACTCGATGGGCACGACCTTGGCGCGGCGGCAGAGCATGAACCGCCCGTCGAGCTCGTCGCTGCGGCAGTCCTCGGGCAGGTCCTTCATGGCCGCCGAGATCACGTGGTTGGGCGTCACGTCGGACAGCAGGTCGAACCAGAACAGGCTGATCTGCGTCAGGACGCGGCCCTTGTCGGGGATGCCGTTGGGCATGACCACGTCGAAGGCGCTGATGCGGTCGGTGGCCACCAGCAGCAGTTGCTCGGGCAGGTCGTAGATGTCCCGCACCTTTCCCGACCGCTTGGGATAGTGTCCGATGGAGGTTGTCAGCAAGGCGGTGCTCTTCATAGGGGTACCCTTCTACCGCCGCCGGCGCGGCAGGTCAAGAGCGCACTCAGCGCCGGGCGGTCCACAGGGGCGGGCTGAGGTACTCGATGATGCCTATGGCCATCGCCGACGCCAGACGCCGGCGATGGTCCGCCCGGTCGAGATCGGACGCGTCGGTGCTGTTGGAAACAAACCCCATCTCCACCAGGACCGATGGAATCCGCGGCTCGTTGATCACGCGGATCGTCTTGGGATGGCGCCGGATCCCGCGGCTGGCCAGGTTCAGCGACGCCATCTCCCCGGCGATGGCGGAGGCGGCCGTGATCGATGCGGAGGAAGGGCTGCGTCCGAGGTAGACCGTGAAGCCCGAGGCGCTGCTGTTGGCGGCGGCGTCGGCGTGGAGGCTGAGCATCAGCCGCGCGCCGCTGCGGTTGGCGATCGCCACGCGATCGGCAAGCGGAATGAACGTGTCGTCGCTGCGCGTCAGGATCACCTCGACGTTCTGCGCTCGCAGGACAGACGCCAGGTCCAGCGCCACCGCCAGCACCACGTCCTTCTCGCGAACCTGCCGGTGCTGACCGGCCACGCCGTAACCGCCGACGGCGCCGGGGTCCTTACCGCCATGGCCGGCGTCGATGAGCACCGGACCCAGTCGCGGACCGCTGTACTGCAGCTTGATCGGCGGCGACAGACGCGACGGCGCCTCCGGCGCCACCAGCGCCCGGCGCGGGCGCGACGTCGTACGCAGCGCCCGAGCCAGGTCCTCATCCAGGCCCCGCGGCAGAAGGAGCGAATCGCCCTTCTCGTGCGGGCTGATCTGCCCGCGGTACGTCAGCGGCCGCCCGTTCACCAGAACCGCCCCGCCGGGGTCGACCACCAGCGTCACCAGGTTGCCCGAGGCATCGCGAAGCATGGCGCTGTAGGCCGATGCGGAAAGGACTCGCAGCTTGAGATCGGCGGCCATCGTCTCCAGCGGCACGTACTCGCTGGTCGGGTCGACCAGGTCGCTGGGGCGCCCCCACATGCTGTCCCACCGCTGGCGGTCGGCCTCGGTACAGCCGCACGCCGCGGCGGCCAGCAGGACGACAATCGTAAGATTGCGGATAGCATTCACCGGCAGACTCTCCGCGTAGCCCCCGCCCTTCGTTTCGACCATGGCACCACAAACCAGCCGGCGTGTCAAGGCGGCGAATCTCGCAGGTCATGAAAGAACTTGCCCGGCGATCGCCAGAGCCCGCTCGATATCCTGCTCGTCGACTTCCAGGCACGTCACGGCCCGGCAGGAATGGGGACCCAGCGCCATGATCCGCACGCCGGCCTCGTCGAGCCTGGCAGCCAGGTCCGCGGCGGGCATGGTGGTGATGTCGAAGAAGACGATGTTGGTCTGGACGCTCTGGGGGTCGAGTTTGACGCCCGGCAGGGCCGCCAGCCCGCCTGCAAGTTTCCGGGCGTTGGCATGATCTTCCGCCAGGCGCCGGCGATTGTGTTCCAGGGCGTACAACGCCCCCGCCGCGATGATGCCCACCTGCCGCATGCCGCCGCCGAAGAGTTTTCGCACGCGTCTCGCCTGGGCGATGAAGTCCTTCGTGCCCGCCAGCGCCGAGCCCACCGGCGCGCCCAGGCCTTTCGAAAAGCACACGCTGACGGAGTCCACCTGCCCAGCGTAGTCCGCTTCGGATACGCCGGCGGCGACGGCGGCGTTCCAAAGCCGCGCGCCGTCCATGTGGATCTTCATCCCGCGCCTGCGTGCCTCGGCCGACACGCCGGCCAGCGTCTCCAGCGGCCAGATGCTCCCGCCGCCGCGATTGTGCGTGTTCTCGAGGCACACCAGCGACGGCTGGGGGAAGTGTACGTTCGCCGGCCGGATCGCCGCGGCCAGTTCATCGGCGTTGAAGATTCCGCGCCGGGCCTCGATCAGCCGCATCGTGACGCCGGAAAGCGCCGCCGGAGCGCCGGCCTCATAGTAGTGGCAGTGGGCGTTGGCGTCGGTGACGACTTCGTCGCCCGCACGCGTGTGGCAGCGTATGGCGATCTGATTGGCCATCGTCCCCGAAGGCGTATAGAGAGCGGCCTCTTTGCTGAGAATCTCGGCCGTCTTCTTTTCCAGAGCGATGACGGTGGGATCGTCGCCGAGCACATCATCGCCCACTTCCGCCGCCGCGATGGCGGCGCGCATGGCCGGGGTTGGTTTGGTAATCGTGTCAGATCGCAGGTCTATGGGCATTTCAATTTCCAATTTACAATTTCCAATTTCCAATTGAGAAGAACCTTCACGCCGGGTTCTTCCTGGCCTTGGCGACCCTTCTTGCTTTGGCGGTCTTTTCGGACGCTACAACAATCGAGATGATCTCTCGTCCTTCCTTGATCAGGTCGCTGACAAGAGCATCCTTTGTCAATTCGGCCTCTTTTGCCATGACGATCCAGAAGACGGATTCATCCGCTTCCTCTTCAACGATGCCGAGCTTGTTGAGAAAGTCTGCGTAGCTTCTTCCTGCACACGCGGCGTGATAATTCGCCGCGGCGCTGGTTCCGCATCTAATCAACTGATTAGCCATGATCTTGCCCGTAATGGTCTTTGGAAATGACTCGGCAAGGCGTATGCACCGCAGCGCGTATGCCCGCAGTCTCTTCTTCATTTCATCAGGCGTCATGGTCGCCTCTGTTGTTTAATGTTGTTAAATTGGAAATTCCAAATTGGAAATTGGAAATTACTCCAAACCCTTCTTCATCTCATCAGGCGTCATAGGGCACCCGTTGTCAATGTTGTTAAATTGGAAATTCCAAATTGGAAATCGGAAATTATTTCAAGCCCAGCACATCCAGCATGTCATACAGCCCCGGCTTCTTGCCGGCCAGCCACTGGGCGGCCCGCAGGGCGCCGCGGGCGAAGTTGTCTCGGGTGTGGGCAACGTGGCCCAGGGTGATCGTCTCGCCCAGGTTGCCGAAATGCACCGTGTGCTCGCCGACGGTGTCGCCGACGCGCAGGGCGTGCATGCCGATCTCGCCGGGGTTCCTGGGGCACTGCCCGCCGCGACCCAGGACGGCGACCTCGCCGTATTCCTTGCCCGTGACGGCACAGATCGACTTGGCCAGGGCGATCGCCGTCCCGGACGGCGCATCCTTCTTGAAGCGATGGTGCGTCTCGGAGATCTCGATGTCATAGTCGCCCCCCAGCGCCGCGGCCGCCTGGGCCACCAGCTTGAGCAACACGTTGACGCCCACGGACATGTTGGCCGCATGCACGATCGGGATCGTCGCCGCCGCGTCGGCGATCTCGGCGCGCTGGCTATCGGTCAGACCGGTCGTGCCGATGACCATCGCGCAACCCCGCTCGCGGCAGACCCGCAGCCACTCCATCGTGCCCTCGGGCAGCGAGAAGTCGATCAGCACCTGCGGCAAGGCCGCCATCTCCTGCGTCACCGCCAGGCCGAAATGCCCCACGCCGGCCAATTCGCCGACGTCGGCTCCCAGCGCCGGTTGACCGGCGACTTCGACAGCCGCCACGATGTCGAACTGCTCCGACTCGATAGCCAGCGCCGCGATGCGCCGCCCCATGCGCCCGCCCGCGCCCGTGATAGCGATTTTGATCATGGCATCGTCCTTTCGGCTTCACAAGTAACCGAAGGCGGCATCGAAATCAACGCCGGGCCGCCGCGCCGGGGGTGACCGATCTCTGGCAGATGAAACCTTACCACAGAGGCACAGAGGGCTCTGAGGCAACAACGAAGAAACAACCTTGCCACAGAGCCCACAAAGAGCACAGAGAAGAGGCGAAGAGTTCCGGGGATCAAATAGCCGCTGAGGTCGCTGGGGTCGCAGAGGAAAGAAGTAGTTTTGTCTTCTTACATCCTCAGCGTCCTCAGCGACCTCTGCGGCTTAATCGTTCGGCGGCAGTAATCGCACTCTGCAATAGGTTGCGGGCCAAGCCCGCGCTGGGTTCTCTGTGGCAAGGGTCATTGCTGCCGCGGCGCCGGAGGGGCGTTTTTGATTTGCTCTGGCCGCGGCCAAGGGCTATCGTTTAGGGCTTCCCATGGCAGCCGACGCGAACAAAGATCTGCATTCCGTGCGCGACACGGTCGAGAGCGTGTGGGTGGCGATCATCCTGGCGTTCGTGCTGCGCGCGTTCATGGTCGAGGCGTTCGTGATTCCCACCGGCTCGATGGCCCCGCGGTTGATGGGCGAGCACTGGGACCTGACGTGTCCCTCGTGCGGGCTGCAGTACCCCTTCGGCTACAACGAGCAGCTCTACGGCGGACCGCCGCGGCGCGGGCAGGACGTCACGCCGATGAACGCCGCCTGCCCCAGTTGCCGCCACCCCTACGAGTCGCGCGACCTGGTCAACAACGGCGACCGCGTGCTGGTGCTCAAGTATGTCTACCCGTTCCGCTCGCCCGAGCCCTTCGACGTGGTGGTCTTCCACAACCCCCAGAGCAACGAAGACAACTACATCAAGCGCCTCATCGGCCTGCCGGGCGAGACGATTGAGCTGGTGCATGGCGACGTGTTCGTGAACACCAAGGATCCCACCAAGGCCGCCGACTTCGCCTCCGGATGGCAGGTCCGCCGCAAGCCCCCCCGCGCCCAGGAGGCGATGTGGGAGGTCCTGTTCGACAACGACTTTCGCCCCAGTCCGCAGTGGGCCGGCGATGAAAACTGCCCCAAATGGGTTCTGCCCGACGCCGGCGGCGCGCGCTGGAAGGTCAATGCCCAGGAGCACGTCGATACCCGCACGCTGGCCTTCACCGGCGGGGCTCCCCAGACGCTGACCCTGTCGGTTCCGCGCAATCACTTCAAGCCCGTCTACGGTTACAACCCGCAGTTGCAGAGCGACGCCTCCGACCTGTACCCCGAGGCCGACGTCAACGGCGACCTGCGCCTCTCGGCGGTGCTGATCGGCGGCGGGCAGTCGCAGGTGTCGCTGGAGATCGCCACGGTGTCGCAGGAGTTCCGGGCTGTCATCGACACCGGCGGCAGCGTCGAACTCTTCCGCCGCGAGCGGGACGCGGCGTCATGGGGTCAGCCGTGGCGGCGGGCGAGCATCGGAGCGATCTCGAGCGGCCAGGGGCAAGCCATTTCGCTCGCCCACGCCGACTATACCGTCACCGTCGACGTGGCTGGCAAGTCCGTCATCCGCGCCGAATACGAGGCGCCTTACCAGCGCCTCATCGAGCAGCTGGCCCAGGTGCAGACGACGCCCGCCGATGCCCAGAGGCTGTTCCCGACGCCGAAGATCTCGATCGAAGGTTCGGGCGAGGCGTTCTCGCTGCTGCACGTGCGCGTCGACCGCGACGTGTACTATGTCTCGCGCAGCCTGGACCTGGACGATCCCAGGGAGATAGCGATTAATCCAGTGCTGATGCAATACGCCCAGAGCCCGCCGGTGCGGAAGGAGATCGAGCGGTTCCCGGCCCGAAACGGCAGAGGCTATCTCGGCTGGGGCGTCACGGGAAGGGCGATCACGCTGCACCATTACCCGGACAACCCGGACCTCGACTCCTTCTTCGTCCTGGGCGACAACAGCCCCGCCAGCCTCGACGGGCGAGCGTGGATCAAGGCGGCCCCGACGCTGAAGCTGTGGAAAGATCCCCAGAACCCCGACGAGGCAGGGCGAACCCCGCTTTACCAACTGGGCACGGTCCCGCGGTACAGCATGATCGGCAAGGCGATCTACGTATACTGGCCGGCGGGATATCGACCGCCGGGATTGCCTTCCTTGCCAATCCTTCCCAATGTCGGTAAAATGCGGCTGATCTATTGATGAGTTATGCACAAGCGTACCCAAGCGGCCACGGCCTTTGGGACGTGTTCGCGACAGCGCGAATGTTTGAGGATCGCTACAGTTGAATGAGGCCGGCGCCGTTGAGGCTTTAGGGCGGCAGTGCCCGATAAGCCTATAGTAATGTTGCCTTTACGTTGTTTACGATAATCATTGGCGATTTTATTGCCGGCGGCATGAAGATTGCTTAATCGGCCCCGGCGAGACCGCGACGAGGCAGAGGGATGGCGGCAGTAAGCCTTCTGCACAGGTTATCCACAGCGATTCCGCCAAGAGCGGAAATCACAGGAATCACCGAATGGTGTTGCTTGAAGCCAAAGGGCTTGTGAAACGGTACGGCGGCAGGGCCGTGGTCAACCACGTCTCCATCCGCGTCAACCAGGGCGAGATCGTCGGTCTGCTGGGGCGCAACGGCGCCGGAAAGACCACGACCTTCCGCATGGTCGTCGGCATGATCAGCCCCAATGCCGGGGCGGTCAGCTTCGACGGGCACAACATCACGCGCATGCCTATGTTCAAACGCGCCCGCCACGGCATGGGATACCTCTCGCAGGAACCCAGCATCTTTCAGCGGTTGACGGTGCGCGACAACCTGATGGCCGTGATGGAGACGATGAACCTCTCGCGGGCTGCCCGCGATGAGCGTTCGGAGCACCTGCTGGACCAGTTCGGTCTGACGCACGTGGCGGGGCAACTGGCGCGCACGCTCAGCGGCGGCGAGCGCCGCAAGCTCGAGATCGCCCGCGCCCTGGTGACCAACCCGGTGATGATCCTGCTGGACGAACCGTTTTCCGGCGTGGACCCCATCGCCGTGCAGGACCTTCAGAAGGAAATCGTCGCCCTGCGCGAGCGGGGCATCAGCATCCTGCTGACCGACCACAACGTCCGCGAGACCCTCACCGTCACCGACCGAACGTACATCATCGACAACGGCAAAGTCCTCCGCGAAGGCCCGCCGGCAGACCTGATCAACGACGAACTGGTCCGCAGAACCTACCTGGGCAATTCCTTCCGCGGCGACGAGTTCTCAGAGTAGCCCGGTGGCATGGCGACGCACGTCAGATTTCCCCGCCAGGGCGAAAACTGCATGAACCGCAGAGACCGCAGAGCACGCAGAGACGCAAGTGGCTCAAAACAACGCCATCTAACATCGCTTGGGCGTTAATCTGAAAAAACAGACTGTCCAGGCGACCCACCTGCGTGGTTCAAAATATCTCTGCGGTCTCTGCGATCTCCGCGGTGAAATATCCCGGCTAGTCGCGATCGCTGTTATAATCGGAATCCGACGGTGACGCCTGCCGGGAAGGCTGCACATCCGCGTCGTTATCATGCACCGTCACATCGGTCCTGCATCCGCTGAGAAAGAGAACCATCCCCACAACCAGAGCCACCGCCAACGTCCTCAAAACGACCATGATACATCCTCCTTTGTTATGGCATGGGCAGCCGGTATCTTCCGGATCTGCGATCGAAGCTAGTCGTCATAGCGGTCGCGCAAGCGTTCGCGCCGCTCTTCTTCTCGCTCGCGGGCATCCTCGAGGCGTTCGCGCCGCTCCTCTCGCATTTCCTCGCGCCGCTCGCGCTGCTCCTCGCGCCAGTCGTCGCGGTCCCAATAGCCGCGGTAGTAAACATACACCCCGCCGTCGCGGCTTTCATAACGCGGCGAAACCCATCGGGTCGTTCCGGTCGGAGGAACCGTCCAGTACCCCGGAACCCAGACGTATTCCGATCCGGTCCAGTCCCAGTACCCGCCGACCCAGGCGTAGTTGGGCCCGGGGCTGGGCGGGACCGCCTCAGAACGAGGCTCCGGCGGCGGAGGCACGTCGTTATACCCGTACGCCGTCGGCGCCGCTGTCGAGCGATAGACCATCGTTCCGCCCGAACATCCCGACAGCAGCAGCATCGCGGCCACGCCCACACCCATAGCCAACATTGCCTTTGAATTGTTCATGAGACCCCTCCCCTGTTAGAGACTGATATTCCCCCGTTTCAACTAATTCTAGCGGCGTTGAGGCACGTGCGTTGGATACAAAGAACCGGATACGACGCCCGTGACAGAAAGGACACGAAGAAATAATCCGCAATCTCAAATCCGAAATCCGCAATCGGTGCGGGTTAGGCCGGTAGAACGCGGAAGGCGTGCGGAGAACCGTAGCCCAGGAGATAGTAGATCGCGCCGTGGATCATGGGGATGATCCCGCCCATGAGGTCGCCGGCAATGAGGCCGATCATGATCGGCTTGAGCCCCTGGTATCCGCGGCTGCCGAAAAGCCGCGTGACGACGAGCTTGATCAGCCATCCCAACAGAAACGAATTGGCCAGCGTCTTGCTCTCCATCGTGCCCAGCACCGCAAAGAGCACCGGGTGGATCGGCCACCACGTGAACCGCATCCGCAAGGCGCTGAAGGCCAGCACCAGCGCCACCGCCACGCCGAAGGCCGTGACGGCCGGCAGATCGGGGCTGGCGTTGAGATAGCGACCCAGCCCAGTGACGGATTGCTGCTGGCGCAGCTCGGGCGTGATGTCGATCTGCTTCTTGAATGCCGCGACGGCGTCCAGGGCGTAAAACGGAACCATCTCGCGCGTCCATTCCTGGTCGCCGGCGCCGACGTTGCGGGCGCCCTTGCTGTACTGGATGTACAGCGTCGCCGGCAGCGCCACCGCCAGCCCCAGCAGCAGCGCCACGACCGCCAGGCGACCGAACCGTTGCGATTGCCCGCCGCGCTTCTCGAAGAGCTTCAGCGCCGTGGCCATGAACGGCATGAGAGACTCGCGCGAGCCGATGAACGCCAGCGTCGAGACCATCATCATGATCGCCAGCGACCGCACATCGATGGCCGAGATTCCCAGGAACCCCAGCAGCACGATGCACGGAAAGTGATACGGGTGGATGAAGAAGGTGCCCGTCTCGGCCACGATGCGCGAGATGACGGTATAGATAATGACAGCCTCGATCGAGTACAGGATCGCCAGCGGCCAGTCCACCCCCGCCTTTGCCAGCAGCAGCACAAAGCACGCGAGGGCGATCAGGAAGAGCCTGGCCGCCCAGACCGCCGAGGGCTGAGTTTCGCGCGACACCGGCAGCAGCAGCGCCCGGCCGAACACGGTCCCGTAGTATCGCCGCCCGGAGAACAGGAGCATCAGGAACAGCCCGAAGAACGCCCCGGCGTGAGCGAACGCGCCGGGGTAGACGGCGAAGAATTTGCCCTTCTCGATGGAGGTGCCCTGGCTCATGAAAAAGGCCACCACCGCCAGGTAAACGTACGGCGCCAACCCCAGTGACAGCGACAGATCCAGCGAGAGGAAAAACGCAAACCCGACAGCGGTCAGGCAGATCGGCTGAATCACCAACCACCACCCGCCGGCCTGGTTGAACTGCGGGAACAACCTCGTGACGGGGCGCCAGTCGACCGACATGGGGATGCTGAACATGTTGACGTTGTACAGGGCGTAGTAGTTGACCAGATGCACCGCCAGCACCAGCACGGCAGCCACCCAGAACACCCTGTTGCGCAGGATCGAGGCGATGTTGCCGTTCTGGTCGGGCATCAGCGCGTCGGCGAAGGTGACGATGGGATAGCGCAGGCGCTCGTGGTGCGACCACTGGCGGTGTACCACGACGGCCAGCGCCATCATGGCCAGGGACAGGCACAGCAGCAGGGGCAGCCAGAATGTCAGCGTGCGCGTCCAGTGCTGCCAGGGGACGTCGGAGAGACCGCCGGTCAGGAAGTCAGAGACGGCCTTGGGATCGGCGTCGGTGAGCATGTAGGAACGCAGGACCTTGATGACTTCGGTGCTCTTCCAGTCGGCGCTTTCGGCGCGATCGTGGGGCAGCATGAGGGTGTTGGTGAAGGAGTGCATCAACCCCCTGCCGGGAATGCTGCAGGCCACCAGCGCCAGCCCCACTACGACCGCCAGTTCGAGCCCGCTGAAGCGGCGATTCGGCCAGAGCACCCCCAGCAGCGGATTGGCCACCACCACCAGCAGGAACAGCGCCCCGAAGACGGAGATGGGCATGTAATTGCCCACCATGAAGGTCCCGTGCAGGACCATGTCATTGAAGAACGTGACGCCGCAGATCAGCGCCGCCAGCACCAGACCCAGAATGACCGACCGTGACGTCATGGCCTCTCAGTTCGCTGCAATCGTCCCGCCAATCAACCCATCATAACGGAAATGGTTTCGCCGGAGTAGCGCAGGTGTCGCCCGCCCGGGCGGGGAACTGCCAAGCCGCAAGCCATGCGGCCAGATTCATCTGATGCGTCCACTGACCGATAAAAGATAAGAAGGGGCGACATGGGTCCCGGCGACGTGTTATAGTTAAGGGACCAAGCCTCAGTGGGAAACAGCCTCATGCCCTCAGGAAAATCGATCGTTTACGCGGCAGCGTTTACGCTGCTGACGCTGTCCGCCGCCGCCCGCGCCGGGCTGGCGCCGGAGAACGTCGCCGTCGTCGTCAACGAAGACAGTTGGGCCTCCAAGGCCGTCGCCAATGAATACGTGTACCTGCGCCGCATCCCCGCCCTCAACGTGATCTACCTCCCCCTGGGCGATCAGCCCAGCTTCGAGATCGTCTCGCTGGCAACCTTCAAGGAGAAGATCCTTCAGCCGGTGCTCGAGACGATCAAGTCGCGCGGGCTGACTGGGCAGATCGACTGCATCGCCTACTCCAGCGACATCCCCTACGCCGTGCGATACCCGATGAGCCCCGGCGCCACCGCCGCCGCCAAACCGCGGATGGGGCTGGGCTCGCTGACCAGTCTGACGTACTTCCACCAGATGGTGCTGGCCGGACAGACGCAGTTCGGCTCGGTGGCCAACAACTACTTTCGCCGCACCGTGCGCACGACAGCGATCGAGCCGCCCAGTCCCCAGCAGCGCCAGCAGATAAGGGACGCCGCGGCGGCGCTGGCGTCGCGCGACTATGCCGGCGGCGAAAAGCTCTTTCGTCCGCTGCTGAAGATCCCCGACGCGCGCGGAACCATGCACTTCGGCCTGGCCTGCTGCCTGGCCGGGCAGAAAAAGAACGACGAAGCGATGGCCATGCTCGCCGCCGCGGCAGGCGAGGGATTCCGCAATCGATCGGCCATCGAGCGAAACGAGATCTTCGCCCCCCTGCACACGCACAAGGGCTGGGCGCCCCTGCTCATGCAGATGGCCACGCCGGCCTTCGACAGCAACGTTTCGACCCAGCCGCCCCAGGCGTTCCGCGCCGGCTACGCCTGGGACGACGAGGGCAACCGCGTCTCGGGCGGCGGGCAGGCCAGCCGGTATCTCCTCTCGACAATGCTGGCGGTGACCAGCGGGCGGGGCAACAGCCTCGACGAGGTGCGAAGCTATCTGCGCCGCAGCGCCGCCGCCGACGGCACCAGGCCCTCTGGCACGTTCTACTTCATGAACAGCGGCGACATCCGCACCCAGATTCAGCTCTGGGCGTATCCGGCCGCTGCCGAGGCCGCCCAGGCGCTGGGCGTGAGGGCGCGGTCGCTCAAGGGCTCGATCCCGAAAGAGAAAGACATCGCCGGGCTCATGACCGGAATGGCGGGCTACTCCTGGCCGAAGGAGGCCCAGGTGCTGCCCGGGGCGTTCTGCCACAATCTCACCAGTTGGGGCGGCGTCCTGGTCTACGGGTCTGAACGCAGCGGGGGAATCTTCTACTCCTCCAGCCAGACGCCGCTGACGGTGCTGATGCGCCACGGGGCGGCCGGCACGTGCGGCACGGTCACCGAACCGGGCGCCACCCAATCCAAGTTCCCCACGCCCTTTTTCCAGGTCATCTACGCCCAGGGGTTCAGCCTGGCCGAAGCCCTGTACCAGACCGTGCAGTCGCCTTATGAATTACTGACCGTGGGCGACCCGCTCTGTCAGCCGTGGGCGCGGGGCACGAAGGTCACGCTACCGGGCCTGGCGAGCGATCGCCCCGTCTCGGGCAAGATCGAACTGGCCCCCTCAGCCTCTCCCGCAGGCGGGATCAAGCAGTTCGAGCTGTTCGTCGATGGGCGGTGGGCGGCTGCGCATGAATCCGGAAAGCCCGCCGTTTTGAACACCAGTGCCGGGGCGGACGGGTATCACGAGCTGCGATATGTGGCTGTCAGCGGCGACGCGGCGGAAACCCGCACCAGCACCCCGGTGCCCTTCAACGTCGACAACCAGGGGCGCAGCGTGCAGTTGTCGGCTGCGGCAAAGACGTTCACGCTGAATCAGACGGTGCGGTTTTCGGTCGCGGCCAAGGACGCCGCGCGGATCTCGCTGACGCACAATGCCCGCCCGCTGGGTGTCGCCGCCGGTCCTGCCGGAACCATCAGTGTTCCGGCGGCGCAGTTGGGGCTGGGGAAGGTTCGCGTGCAGGCTGTCTCGGACGTCGTCACGCCAGGCGGGGCAATGCAGGCGGCCAGTCCGCCGCTGGAGATCGAGATTCTTCCCGAGGCGCCGCTGCCGGCCCAGACGATCGATACCGCCACGCTGACCGCCGGGCTGCTGTTCAAAGCCGGCGCCGAAGCGGCAAAAACCGCTACCACGCTACCGGCGGGGCTCACAGGCCTGGCCAAGACCGGCGGAAACGTCCTGGAGGGCATTGTCGAGGCCCAGCAGAACGGCCTGCATCAGATCCAGATCTTCAGCGTTGAGCCTGCCGTCCTGACCGTCGGCGCGCAGACCTTCGCCCACGGCGGCAGGGGCTGGAGTTTCTTTCCCGTCTCGCTGGCCAAGGGGTTCCACCGCCTGAAACTCACCGGCCCCTTGAGCGGCCGGATCGACCTGCGTTTTGGCCAGGACGGCGCCGCCAGCCTGAGCCCCAAGAACGCCTGGCACGTGCGACAACCGGGCGAACCGGCGGCGACGCAGTGAGCGATTTCGGATTGTCGATTGCGGATTTCGGATTAGATTTCAGATTCCTGATTTGAGATTTGAGATTTGAGATTTGAGTATTTCAGATTCCAATGAAAAACCCCGCCGTAGCGGGGTCTTTCGTTTCGTGCCACAGCCTTCTTGAGGGCTGTGATAACAGGGGCGAAAGCCTCTGCTGCCTTAGCTGCGTTTGCGGCGAATCAAAGCCGCCAGGCCGCCGATAGCCAGCAAGCTCATCGTCGCCGGCTCGGGGACCGCCAGCAATGACCCGATCGTCGCGCCATCGCCATTGTTGAAGATCTGGCCGATTTCGTCGGCAGCCAGTGCCCGGCCCCAGAACGCGATGTCGTCTATGCCCCGCGTGTCGTTCGTCACACTGTTGTGATACAGAGCCCCGGCGCTCCAGTAGTATCCACCGGTCGAAACAAGGCTGGCACTTGCATCCAGCGTGAACGAGTGCGTCACCAGGGCGCCGCTGTAACCGTTCTGGATGCGGAACGTCGCCGTCTGGGCTCCCTGGTCGTAGACGAAGGAGGCGAAGATCCACGGGTTGTTGGTGTAGTCAAAGGGGAGGTTCCCGGTCTGAGCGCTGACGCCATCGCTCACGCGCACATACAGATTACCGTTGTTGGCGGCCGAGATGGTCCAGCCTTGGGCGTTGGTTGCTCCGTTCCCAAGGACCACCGTATTGGTCAGACTAGGTCTGATCCACGCCGTTGCACTGAAGCTAGAACCGAAGCTTGCGGCGCCCTTGATGGTCGGGAAGCCCAGTCCCCCGGCGCCCTGATAAGCGAATCCGCTGAATTTCCCACCCGTAAGACTGATGTTAGCCATGATCGGATCGTCCGAAGCGCCGACCTGATCGGTGGTGACCGTGTCCATAGGCGTATACATGATCAAACCGTCGCTGATCGCTGCATGGGTAGTACCGCACGTCGCCAGAACCAGCCCGAGCCCCAGAATCGCATACGTCATCCTCATTGCCTCGTCCTTTCAAAAAAGTGCCCATACCTGCTCCGGCTGCAAAAGAACCGGAGCCCAATAGAAATATTCCGATACGACAAAACTGCTTCTGTCACAGGCCAGACGTGCCCGCCTCCGTCTCTGCTACCCAACCGCCGAATGATTGGCAGCTTCTCCTAGGGCAATGAACGGGGCACTTAAGCCTGACTGGCGCGATCTTACCACTAAACGCGCGATTTGCAAGCCGAAAATCGGATTTCTCACCAGATCGGACATTCTTCAACCGATGATTTGGCCAAGACAACTAACCACAGTCAATCATGAACCTGCAGTTCAGCCGAAACGATGAAAAGCAACTTGCAGTGTGACAGATACTTTTACCCGCCGGGTTCCTTGCGTGACCAGTTTCTCTGCGGACCCCTTCAGCCCTTGGTCCCGGCGAAGCCGTCGGGGGCCTGCCGTGCCAGGGCCAAAAGTCCCTGCCCTACCCCCGTCGCCATGTCCCCTTGATAACAAAGGGCGCAAAGAAACTCCTGTTACTCTCTTTCTTGTCTTTCTTCGTGCTCTTGGTGATCTCTGTGGCAAAGTTGTTGGTCTTACGGCGTCCTAAGCCCGCTTAGCCAAGGTATAAGAAAAGGGCTCCCGATTGCTCAGGAGCCCTTCGTCTTTTGTGGTTTCATGGGCCTTCGCCGAAGCGATGGACCATTTACCGACTAGTACCGGCCGCGGCCACCGCCGCCACCGCCGCCACCGTAGCCACCGCGACCGCCGCCGCCACCGCCGCCGCCGCCAGGACGCTTGACCTGGGGACGCGCTTCGTTGACGGTCAGGGCGCGGCCGTCGTATTCCTTGCCGTTCAGGGCGCTGATGGCGGCCTGGGCTTCGGAATCGCTACCCATCTCGACGAAACCAAAGCCCTTGCTCTGGCCGGACATCTTGTCCATGATCACCACGGCGCTTTCGACAGTGCCGTGCTGCGCGAACAGTTGCGACAGGTCCGCGTCGTTGACGTTGTAGCTGAGGTTACCGACATACAGTTTCTTGCCCATTGAGGATTCTCCTGCTTCAGGGCTTTGGATCCATATTTTCGCTTTCGTGGATCCATCTGAAAGGGGCTCTCATTCCTGCCCAGGGAGTCAGGAGCGTCTGACGCGAGAGTGTGGCGTGGACTGGCAATACGTCTGGTCCCGTAACAGTTCCCGTCTTTCGACGAACCGAACAAAAGAAGTATAGTCCCTCTTGCGGTTGTACACAAGTTCTTTCTAACGCCAAAGCCACGATAAATTCTTTGACATCCTGCCGCCGGTTTTCTATAGTAACTGGACTAGCCGGTCGCAGAGATTCGGCACTGACTTTGGAGTAACGGTATGGCGCATAAAAAGGGACAAAGCTCGACGCGAAACGGGCGCGATTCCAACCCCCAGTATCGCGGCGTGAAAGTATACGGCGGCCAGGTCGTCGTCACCGGCAGCATCATCGTTCGCCAGTGCGGCACGCCCCTCAAGGCCGGGCACAACGTCGGTCGCGGGCGCGATGACACGCTGTTCGCCCTCAAAGACGGCACCGTCACCTACCGCGGTCGATACGTCGACGTGCTGTAGCACAGCCTCCCCAGGCTTTGGGCGCGTATAGAACTGCAGGAAAGCAGGAGGATGGTCGAACGGCCATCCTCCTTTTCATACTCACATGGACAATCCAGGACAGATCACCGGCAAGGCGGCGTTTGTCGACGAGGTCGACATCATCGTCGTCGCCGGCGGCGGCGGCAACGGGTGCATGGCCTTTCGGCGGGAGAAGTTCATCCCCAAAGGCGGACCCAGCGGCGGCGACGGCGGCGACGGCGGAAGCATCTACATGCAAGCCGACGAGTCGTACAACACGCTGCAGCACCTCAGCGGGCGACACCACTGGCGCGCCGAACGCGGCGAGCACGGTCTGGGCAGCAAGTGCCACGGCCGCCGCGGGCAGGACCTCATCATCCGCGTTCCGCCGGGCACAATCGTGCGCGACGCCGAGACCGGCCTGGTGCTGACCGACCTGTCCGATCCCGGGCAGAAGGTGACGGTGGCGGCCGGCGGCAAGGGCGGGCGCGGCAACGTACACTTCAAGACCTCGGTCAACCAGGCTCCCCGCTACGCCGAGCCCGGCGCGCCGGGTCAGGAGCGGTCGCTGCACCTGGAGCTCAAGCTCATCGCCGACGCGGGACTGGTCGGCATGCCCAACGCGGGCAAGAGCACGCTGATCACCCGCCTGAGCAACGCGCGGCCGAAGATCGCGGCGTACCCTTTCACGACGCTGACGCCATGCCTGGGGATCGTCGAGCTGGCGGGCTTCCGGCGGTTTGTGATGGCCGACCTGCCCGGGCTCATCGAGGGCGCCCACGCCGGCGCGGGCCTGGGCGACGCGTTCCTGCGGCACGTGGAGCGCACGCGACTGCTGGTGCATGTGGTCGACATTTCGCCCCTGGAAGGCGACCCGGTCAAGGCGTACAAGACCATCCGCAAAGAGCTGGCCAAGTACTCCCCCGCGCTTGCCCAGCGGCCCGAGATCGTCGTGGCCAACAAGATGGACCTCACCGACAGCGACAAACACCTGGCCAAGTTCCGCAAGGCTGTCGGCGCCGACGTGATCGCGATCTCCGCCGCCACAGGCAAAGGCCTCGAAGAGTTCGGCGAAACCATCTGGAAGAAGCTGCAGGAGATGGGACCGGGATGATTGGATGATTGGATGGATGGATGATTGGATGGATGGATGGATGGATGGATGGGGGATTCGGGTTTGGGAGCTTTCTTCTGGCGCAGGGAGATGGGCTGTGAAGAGAAACAATGTCAACCGGGGATATCGGGACCTTCGGGTTTGGCAAGATGCCGTTGACTTGTATGTTCTCGTTTCACGTGCATTCGCTAAACCTGCCTTCGAGCTTGGAAAAGTGACGTCGAACCTGCTGGATGCGGCCAACAGCATTTCCCGCAACATCGCAGAGGGTTATTGCAGGCGATCTGCCAAAGAGTATCTGAACTTCCTGAACATTGCCTTGGGTTCCTGCGGCGAATTGCTTTCTGCCGTCACCGCATCCAACAAGGCTTCACAACTCCCTGACGATAAATTCGAAGCCATCGACACATTGCATTACAAGGTGGAGAATGAACTGCTTAAACTGATACAAGCGATTCGGAACAAGAACCGTGATGGAGAATGGAATGAAGCGTTCTCAGAAAGGTAGCCTGCCGGCCCATACCTGTTCGCACTGCGAACTACGCCGGGCAAGGTTCATCCATCCATCCATCCATCCATCCATCCATTCATCCCTCTGTCGATTTGGAGTGAACCATGGAAATCGAAGAAATCCCGTCGGTTCTTGCCTGCGATGTGGGCAATACAAACATCCGCATGGCGTGCGTCAGTGGCGAGGAGGTCAGTAGTGTCGTCATCGTGCCCTCCGATGATGAGCGCGCTATCGCCGCGGCGATCAAGGCCGCATGGGACGAGATTCCCGAGCCCAAAGCCCTGGCCGCCTGCAGCGTCAACGCCTCCGCTCTTGCGCACCTGGAGCGGGCGGCGATGGCCGCCGGCGCCCCGCCGGTGCAGGTCGTCGGGCGCGATCTGCCGCTGCCGATCAAGACCACGCTGAAGCATCCTGAGGTTGTGGGAACCGACCGCCTATGTGCCGCCGTGGCGGCGTACGACCGCTTGGGCGCCGCATGCGTGGTGGCCGACTTCGGCACGGCGGTCACCATCGACTGCGTCGACGACGGCGGCGTGTTCCAGGGCGGGGCGATATTTCCGGGGCTGCACCTGTCGGCCGCGGCGCTGCATGAGCACACCGCGCAGTTGCCGCAGGTGACGATCGAGGCCCCGACGTGGGCCTTCGGCGGCGACACGCGCGAGGCGATTCTGGCGGGCCTGTTCGCTTCGGCCCGCGGGGCGCTGCAGCAGCTTGTCGAGGCGTACGCCACGGCGCTGAACCATTGGCCGCTGGTGATCGCCACCGGCGGGGACGCCGCGGCGGTCGTCGGCGAGCTGGAAGAATCCTCATTGGTCCAGGCGATCGTGCCCGACCTGGTCCTGCGCGGCGTCGCGATGGCCTACTACAACGCCCTGACTAAAGAAGAAGCGGAATAACTCCGCAGCACGGCCACTATGGAGTGCGGCGGCAGCGACGCCGCTTTAAGAGTTGCTGGAAGGTGGACGTTGGCATGGATGGATGGATGGATGGATGGATGGATGGATGGGAAAGGGGTGGCATGGCGACACGCGTTTCTGTTTCTTGCGGGCCTGCCTGCCGGCAGGCAGGTCGCCATGGGTGCGCAGCGGGGGTAACGGAACGATAGGATGAGCGAACGCACTTCTTACGCGGCAGTCCTGACCCCGCCCGGGCGCGGGGGAATCGCTGTCATCGCTTTGAACGGACCGGGCGCGGGGCAGATTCTGCAGCACATCTTCGTTTCCAAAAACTTCCAAAGCGGCGGCTCGGCCGCCGCACTCCATAGTCTGCAACTGGGCGCCATCGTGCGCGGCGATGACGTGCTCGACCAGGTCGTGCTTTGTCGCACGCCGCAGGGCTTCGAGATCAACATCCACGGCGGCCCGGCGGTCGCCCGGGCGGTGCTGGAACTGCTGGCCTCGCACGGGGCGAAGATTCTCACTGCCGAGCAGGCCCCGCCCGCCCTTGCGCCGGCGCATCCGCGGTGGAACAATCCCGCGATCGGGCGTGAGATGTTGTCGGCCGTCATCAAGGCTCGCTCCGCGCGCGTGCTGGCGGCGATCAGCAACCAATGGTCTGCCGGGCTGAGTCAGTTGGCGTCTGACATTCTTGGGTGCCATGGGCTCGACGCCAGGAGGGCCAGCGCGGCGCTTGGCGAGGCGGCGCGGGCGCTGCCGCGCATGCGGCGCCTGCTCGATCCGCCCAACATCGTGCTCGTGGGGGCGCCCAACGCAGGCAAGAGCACGCTGATCAACGCCCTGACCGGCACGGCTGTCAGCATCGTACATGACCAGCCCGGCACGACGCGCGACTGGGTTCGCGAGCCTGCCCTGCTGCGCGACCTTCCGGTGTATCTGACCGACACTGCGGGGCTCTGGCACGGCGCCGCCGAAGCGATCGACCGCCAGGCGATCGAACGCGCCCGCGCGTGCGCTGCGGCTGCCGATCTGGTGCTGCTGCTGGACGAACGTTCTCCCCGCGTGCCGGACTGGCTGGCGGCAAAGAATGTGCTGTGCGTGCGGACGAAGGCTGATCTGCCGCCCCATGGTGACCCGCAGGCGTGTGGCCGTGCCACGCATTCCGCAGTTCCCATCTCGGCTCGCACGGGCGAAGGGCTCGATGAGCTGGCCGATGCGATTCTCGAGCGATTGGAGTTGCGCGATCTCGATCCTCGCGCGCCGGCGGCGTTCACGCAGCGTCAGGCAGACCTCCTGACGCAGGCCGCCGATGTCTTCGATCGCGCGGAGCGATCAAGTGATTTGCCCATAAAACAAGCCCTTTTTGAACTGCTGGGGCGATGAGAACCCCGCCGCCGCGGGACTCTTTTTGCCCGCGGGGGCAAAAGCGGGGCGATAAGCCTGTGCATAACTTGTGGAGGAAGTTTTTTTTTCGACCCCAACTCCACCACTGATCATGTCTTGAGCGATGTGGATAAGAAACGCCTCGTTTTGTAATTGTACTGCCGCGCCGACATGCTTAGATTCAGCACTCGTTGCAGTTGATTTGGGCTCGGGCAATCGCAAGTGGCACAGCCTTTCCAGGCTGTGACTCACAGGCTGGAAAGCCTGTGCCACCGATAGCGGGCAGCCGCCCGCGGTAGCCCAGGGACAGGGAAAAAAGACCATGACGGCATTAGCGCCATCGCTGCGCGCAGACAACACGCCTCGCACCATACTGAGCATGCTGGCCCAGCGCATCGGTCCACAGCGGTTCAACGCGTGGTTCCGCCACGGCACGCAGTTGGATGTCGAAGAAAACCACGTGCGCGTCAGCGTGCCCAATCCGTTTGTCGCCAACTGGATGGAAACGCACTTCCAGGCCGAGATCGCCGCCGTCGTCGCCGAGCACACCGGGCGCACGCTGCCCGTGATCGTCACCGTCGACGCCGCCCTCACCGGCGAGTGCCGCAAGAACGACCTCGACACCCAGGCCGACCTGGTGGCCAAGGCCCAGGAAGGTCGCCTGCGACCGCGGCGTGCGGCGGCGCCCGTCGCCCTGAGGGGCGAGCTGGACGACTTCGTCGTCGGCCCCAGCAACCGCATGGCGTACTCGGCCGCCCTGGCGATCACCGAGGCGCCGGTTCCGCCGTTCAATCCGCTGTTCATCCACGGACCGTGCGGGGTGGGCAAGACGCACCTGCTGCAGGGCATCTGCAACGCCGTCTCGCGCCGCCGCCGCGACGGACGCCCCTGCACGTGGCGCTATGTCACCGGCGAGCAGTTCACCAACGAGTTCATCAGCGCCTTGCGCGCCAAACGCGTCGACGAGTTCCGCGGGCGATACCGCAACCTCGACATGCTGGCCATCGACGACGTACACTTCCTGGCCGCAAAGAAAGCCACCCAGGACGAGTTCCTTCACACCTACAACACCATCGAGTCCGGCGGGCGGCAGGTCGTCATGGCCAGCGACGCCCATCCGCGCCTCGTCGGCGAGTTCAACCCGCAACTCGTCAGCCGCTTCGTAGCCGGAATGGTCGTCAAAGTCGACGCCCCCGACAAGGACACGCGCCTGGCGATCCTCGCCCGCCGCAGCCGCATGATGAAGCTTCGCGTCTCCGCCGACGTGCTCGACTACGTCGCCGTGCATATCCGCGGATCCGTGCGGGAACTCGAAGGCACGCTGATCAAGCTGGCGGCACTGGCAGAACTGGGCGGCAAGACGATCGACCTGCCCCTGGCTGTCAGCGCCCTGTCCGACCACCTCGCCCGCACCGACAGCGCCCTGACGCTGGGCGACATCGAGTCGGCCGTCGGGGCGTACTTCGCCATCACGCCCGCCGACATCCACTCCTCGCGCCGCACGCGCCCGGTCTCGGCGGCCAGAATGATCGCGATGTTCCTGGCGCGCCGCCACACGACGATGAGCTTCCCGGAGATCGGACGGGCGATGGGCAAACATCATTCGTCCGTCATCCAGGCCGTCCAGCGGGTCGCCGAAATGATCGCCGCGGACGAACCGCTGAGCTGGACCGGACCGGCCGGACCCAAGTCCGTGCCCGCCGGGGAGTTGATCGAGACGCTCTCGGCGCAACTGAAATAGAAAAGAAAATCCGAAATACGAATATCGAAATTCGAAGCAAAAAGAAGCAAAACGGCAATAAACAAAAATAGGAGTCAGAAGCCGGCGTTCTTCCTGTTGGTTTTCCGTTTCTTGTTTCTTGTGTCTTGTTTCTTGCTTCTTGTTCTTTTGCTTTTTGTTTCGAATTTCGAATTTCGGTATTCGAATTTTGTTTCTGATTTTTCCCTTCCCGGATGGCGCCGGGCGTGATTGGTCAGGGACCGACCGCCGTACCGGATGGCGTCGGTGCGTTTTTATCCTTCACGGACGGGCGCCCGGGTTTGGATGCCCGGGCGCCGACGTTTTTTTGTTTTGGGGGAAAAGGACCCAAGGAACTGCAGCGACTGCAGGGACTCAGGAAAGATCGCCCCGTCATCCGTTTCTTCCCATCCTCTGAATCCCCTTGATCCTCTAATCCCGCACTCCCCGTCTCCGGCCCCCCCGGGGAACCACAATCTACCCCCATGATTGAAATTCCCGGCCGCGTGGGCATAATGTCCTCCGCCGGAGACGCACATGTATGACTGGTTCGTAAATCTCAACCCTGTCGTTCAGGCCCTGCTGGCGACGCTGTTCACCTGGAGCGTGACGGCCGCCGGCGCGGCGATCGTCATTTTCACCCGTAAGTTTTCGCAGAAGTTTCTCGACGCCAGCCTGGGAATGGCCGCGGGGGTCATGATCGCTGCGAGTTTCTGGAGCCTGCTGGCCCCGGCGATCAAGATGGCCGAGAACGGTTACGGTACGCTGGGGTGCTTTCCCAAGTGGGTTCCTCCGCTGATCGGGTTCCTGCTGGGGGCGGCGTTTCTGCGCGTGGCTGACCGCCTGCTGCCCCACCTGCACCCGGGGCTGATCTCGCCAGAAGGCGTCAAGACGCGATGGCACCGCAGCACGCTGCTGGTGCTGGCGATCACCCTGCATAACATCCCCGAGGGTTTGGCCGTCGGCGTGGCGTTCGGGGCGGCCGGCACGATGACCGGCGACGCCGCCACTGCTCAACTCGGCGCCGCCATCGCCCTGGCCATCGGGATCGGGCTGCAGAATTTTCCTGAGGGCTCTGCCGTGGCCTTGCCGCTGCGCCGCGAAGGGCTCAGCCGCAAGCGGGCGTTCTGGTACGGACAGCTTTCGGGCTTCGTCGAACCCATCGCCGGCGTGCTGGGGGCCTGGGCGGTGCTTTCCATGTCGGGCATTCTGCCCTATGCCTTGGCGTTTGCGGCCGGGGCGATGATCTTCGTCGTGATCGAGGAGCTGATCCCCGAGAGCCAGCGCAACGGATACGTCGACCTGGCCACCGGCGGCGGGATCGTCGGCTTTGCCATCATGATGACCCTCGACGTGGCGCTGGGATAAGGGCCGGACAAGGAAACTGCTTTCACCGCAGAGACCGCGGAGACCGCAGAGAAGCAAACGACTTAAATAATCGCAGTCGCGGTGGGCTCAATCGAAAGACTGTCCAAGAAGCGATCTCTCGAACTTCTTTGAAGCATTCTACCTTTGCGGTCTCTGCGATCTCCGCGGTGAAATACGCAGGCTAGACGCTGGGCGCGAAGGCGATCGACGTTTCCAGCCACGAGCCGCAACTGCATCCGCCGCCGGCCTCGGGCGAGAGCACCATCCCGCAGGCGGCGACGGTGCTGATCCAGCACCCGGGGCGCAGGCGGTACCAGAAGCTTGCCTGGTCGTTGTTGAAGTCCCACACCGTCACGTGGCTGGAGCGGAAGATCGCCGTGCGGTCGGTCATAATGTACGTGCCGCATCCGCCGCCGGGCATGCGGACCTCCAGCAGCGCTCCGGTGGCCAGGTCGAGCACGCGCGGACGCACGAACACCTTGCCGTCGACGATCGCCGGATGCGACATGTGCCCGCCGTGGTTGTCGCTCATCCACTCGAAGCTCGTCTGCCACAGCGCCGAGCCGTCGGCAGCGCTGAACGCATACACGTTGTACCGCACGTCGGAGGCGTTAATGACCAGCCGCCCCTCCGCCGCGGCCATGTAGAACACCACCACGCCCGGGGCGGTCTTGAGCGGCTGCTCCCACAGCAGGCGTCCATCGGCGGCGTCAAGCGCCACGAGATACTGCTGCTGCCACAGCTCGTCCATGCCGACGCGGCGATCGGCGCTGGCCAGCACAGCCGGGTGTCGGCACTCGACGAAATACACCCGCCCGTCGGCGATGCAGATCGTCGAGTTGATCACCACGCCGCCGGCGTACTTCCACGCCAGGCCGCCGGTGCTCTTGTTCATCGCGAAGAGATTTTCACTGCAGACCTTGAACGTCGCCGGACCGTCCTTGGCGTCATACCAGTTCGCATGGCCGACAAACGCCACGAACGCCGATCCGGCCTTGACCGCGCTGCCGATGATATTGGCGCCGCCATCGGCGACATAGCCCCAGTCCCACGCCGCGCCTGTGTGCCATGGCGGTCGTTTTCCCGCCGCCATGTCCCCGGACCCTGAAACTACCTCAAACATCTTGGCCACGCTGCCGTCTCGCTGGTCGATCTTCCAGCACTGCCCTTTGACGGCCGCGTAGAGATGAGATTGGTCGGCGCACCAGTTGCCGCAGTCGCGGGGCATGTTGAAGCGGCAGAACGCGGGCATTTCGAGCGACCAGAGCACCGTGCCGTTGAACGAGTCCAGCGCCACGATGCGCCGGCGCCCCTGGCCAAACAGCCTGCCGTTGATCGCCAGGGGGGCGGGTTTGCGGCCGTTGCGGTCGGGCTGATACCGCGGGCCCGGTTCACCGACCCACTGCACGGCCAGGTCGAGCGTGGACCCTGCGCCGGCCAGCGCCTCGCCGCCGTAGGAGGTGTTGTCGGCCAGACCGTACTGGTGAGTCCAGACGCCGGCGGTGGCGATCGGCGGGAGCGTGGTGACGGTCGGGGAGATGGCGGCTGGGGAACGGCCGCCATGGCACCCTGTGTCGCCGCCGCGAATCAACACGCCGCTGCCGGGGCACAGGAGGCGCATGGCCTCGGCGGCGGCAGGATCGCTCAGCGGTTGCGACGCGACGATGATGTTGGCGAAGCTGCCGACGAAGGGGATGGCGTCGTAGCTCCGGACGTGATGGACAGCCACGCATGCGCCGTACACGCCGGCGGCCTGGAACATGCGGCGGGCAGAGGCAACCGCCGCGGCGTCGGTATCGACAGCGATCACGCGCAGGCGGCTCTGGCGTGCCAGTTCGTATGCCAATTGCCCGTCGCCGCAGCCGAGCATCAGGCAGATGCCCCGGTCGACGCCGGCGGTCTTGAGAATGCCTTCGGCGGCCTGTCGTGTGGCATGGGCGTCTCGCCCATGCTCCGGGGTGGCATGGGCGTCTCGCCCATGCTCCGGGGTGGCATGGGCGTCTCGCCCATGCTCTTGCTTTTGTCCCTGCACAGGCAAGACGCCCACGCTACAGGGCTCATAGTTGAAGTACGTGTCGCACTCGAAAGTCACCGCCTGATCGCCGGCCCAGGCCGTGCAGTCGTAGATGGCGTCCCGGCGCAGATCCGTCAGATGCACCTCGTGCTGGACCTTCGGCTGAGGGTCTTCGATCGCGCGCTGGTCCTGGCCGTGGGCATATTGAAACTTCGTCGGGACCGGGTCGGGGGTTTGCCAGCGGACTGTGGCCGCGGTGCGGCTGGTGAATTGCAGGTACGGCGCCAGGGGCATGGCCTCGGGCGGGGTGATTTCCTCGACCGGGCCGCCCTCGACGTACGCGGGGGGTGCCGGTTTCCACGCATTGGCGGCGGCCTGCCCCTGAGGCGCGAAGCAGTAGATCGCCCCGGCGTCGGTGGTGGCGTAGAGCATTCCCGCGGCCAGCGCCAGGCCGTGTACTTTGCCCGTCACGGCCGACTGCCAGAGTTGCAGACCGGTGTCGGCGTCGAAGGCCGCCAGGGCGTCGGCCCCGCCGGCAAAGAGCGTGGTCCCGGCCAGCACGAGCGAATACGGGTAGTCGCACGGTTGCTTCCATCGCTCGGCGCCGCTGGCGCGATCGACGGCCGCCAGCGTGCTGCGCGTGAGCACGAAGACCGTGCCGTCATGCACCACGGCGGCGGTTCCATCATCGAAGGCCGCCAGCTTCTGCCCCGAATCGCCGGCGCTGAGGGTGATCCATCCGGCGTTGTTGCCCGGGCCGTGCAGGACCTGGTCATCTTCGGTCAGCAGCACGAAGCATCCCCCGCCGTTGGTGAGCGAGCCCAGCAGCCGCCCGTCTTTACGCGAGAACATCAGCGGCGGGATGCGGCCTTGGGGAATGTACAACCGGTCGGCCGAGATCAGCATGGCTCCTTCCATCGTCAGCCCGGCGGTTTGCTCGACGCGTCCGCTCTGCGGGGCCCCCTGGTGCAGGGCGACGTATCGCCCGCGTCCTTGGGGCTTGCCGCTGTGGGCGTCGACGGCGCAGAGATACGAGTCTTCCCACGGGAGCATGCCGGCGGCGAAATACGCCGTGCCGTCTTCCACCAGCACACCCGTGCGCACCGGCCAGTGCCCGATCAGCCGCCCGTTGTTGAGGAACCGCCGCCCATCCGGCGAGGGGCGGAACTTCCAGACCAGCGAGCCGTCGTCGGCCGCCAGGCAGTATGCAAAACCGTCGTCGCTGCCGAAGTAGATCTTGCCGTCAACAAACGTCGGGGCGATGCGCACCGGCGCATCGGTGGTGAAGAGCCATTTCTCCTGCCCGCTGATCGCGTCGAGGCAGTGGACGGAATCGTCCACGCTCGATCCGAAAAACAGCGACCCGCCGGCCACGATCATGTGAAAAGCCGGATCGTAATTTCGCATCGAGCGCAGGGGCTTTACGATGCGGTAGGCGTCGTACTTGGCCGGTCCGCTCCAGGCGGGTTGGGGCGGCTGGGGCGACTGCCACGTCCAGGCCTGAGCCAGCGAACCGGCGTTGAGGGTCGCGTGCGTCTTGCCGCTGCGGCGGTTGTCGTGCTGATACGTCGGCCAATCCATGCGTGGACCTCCTGATGCTAATACAAGAAACTTACCACAGAGGCACAGAGTTCACAGAGTGTAAAACAAAAGCGGCAAGCACTACGCAGCGCGGCGGGGTTGCCGCTTTGGTTGTTGTCTTATCCTCTGAGGGCTCTGTGCCTCTGTGGTGAGTTTTTGGCGGCCATGAACATCTTGCGTCTATCCTGCGACAGGCGTTCGATGGCGTACCGCAGCATCGTGCGGGGCATGACGGCGGCGTGGCGGGTGAGGAACTGCTCCAGCACGGCCGTGTCTCGCTTGCCGACTTCCCGCAGCATCCATCCGACGGCTTTGTGCATCAGGTCGTGCGCGTCGCCCAGCAGGATTTCTGTGATGGCCAGCGTGTCGTCGAACTGGCCGAGGCGGATGAAGTGCAGCGTCGCCAAAATGCTGATGCGCCGCTCCCACAGCCACTTCGAGCGGGCCAGGCGACAGAGCGGGCGGCGGCTCTTGTCGGCCAGGTACTCCCCCACCACCTGCGGGGCCGAAACGTCCACCAGGTCCCAGTTGTTCACGAACTTGGTGTTGGCCAGGTACAGGGCGTAGATCGTCTTCTTCTTTTGGTCGTCGCCCCGCGCCGCCTGGGCGACCAGGATGATCAAGGCCGCCAGGCGCTCCTCGTGAATCTTCGAGTGCAGCAGCTTCTCGACCTGCGAAAGCGCCATGGCCGCGAAGTCTTTGGCAACGGCCCGAATGACGGGCACGCGCAGACCGATGAAGACGTCGCCCTCTCCGTACTGCCCCGGACCGGTCTTGAAGAACCGCTGGAGGAATAGCGCATCGGCCGGATCGCCCAGGGCCCGCAAACGTGATTGAAGGTCTTTTGCCGTCATACCGGCATAGTAACCAGTAATCAGTAACCGGTAACCAGTAATTGCACAGTTGAGCAGTGATTACCGATTACCGATTACCGATTACTGATTACTGATTACTGATATAAGATTGTGCCATGCGTATCCCAATCACCATGTGCCACGGCTGCGGCGGCGGCCCGAGGCCCCTCGACGCCGAACGGTTCGAGCGTTACTTCGCCATCGCGCGAAGGCTGGGCTTCGAGTCGATCTCGTACGACGACCTGGCCGCCTGGCGGTTCGAGGGCGCTGCCCTGCCCGGGCGGCCGATCATGTTCGACTTCGACCACGCAGCCGTTTCGATCCGCCACCAGATCATGCCCGTCATGGCAGCGGCGGGATATCGCGGCAACCTGTTCGTCCACACTGAGCCGCTGGAGCAGATGCACGCCGGGCCGATACCAGCGCACGACGAGCGGTCTTACATGACCTGGGACGAGATCGGCGAGTTGGTCGCCGGCGGCTGGCACATCGGCGCCCACACGCACACGCACCCGA
This sequence comes from Planctomycetaceae bacterium, assembly GCA_039680605.1. Lineage (NCBI taxonomy): Bacteria > Pseudomonadati > Planctomycetota > Planctomycetia > Planctomycetales > Planctomycetaceae > Planctomycetaceae bacterium. The sequence goes on from JBDKTA010000065.1 coordinate 31,380, forward strand.
ACCTTTCGGCGCTGGCGATGAAAGATCCCAGCGGCGAGGCGATAGCCGTCGAACTGCAGACCAACGACGATCTGCTGCGGCGGCGCCTGGGTGTCGTGCCGCGCGACTTCGCCTTTACCGGCACGAGCTGGTCGAGCCAGGCCTACCGCCTGGTGCAAAGGCGATACCGCTTCGGGCGGCTGTGGATTATCGGGGCGATGTACGAAGCCGACGGCAAGGCGATCCGCTACGCCGACCTCGTCGGCGCGCCCGGGGCGGACGAAGCAGACGGCGGCCCGCCGGCGGCCGCGAGATACATCACAGAGCAGACGCCGCCGCACATGCTGCCGGCAATGGAACTGCAGGAGTTGATTCACGATTACGGGGCGTTCGAGGCGTATCTGACTGCCGCGCTCTAGCGGGGGATGTCTCACCGCAGAGTTCGCGGAGGACGCAGAGAAGACGGACAAGGAAGGGGAATGATGGAATAATGGAATCCTGCACCAAGCCGACGTTCCATTATTCCATTATTCCATTGTTCCTTCTCTTCAGCTTTCTCTGCGTCCTCTGCGATCTCTGCGGTGAGTCGCTTTTGCGGCTAGAACGCCATCGCGTACAGGTCCCAGACGATATGCGAGCCGATGGCGATTCCCAGGCCGCGGTGGACGTAGATCGTGCCCCAGAGCAGCCCGGCCAGCAGCAGGAAGAAGAACCTCTGCCAGGCAAACCCTTCCGGCGTCGCCAGGCCGCCCCAGTGACACAGGGCGAAAACGATCGCCGAGACCGTCACCGCCACCATCAGCACCGGGCGCTGGGGCATCTCGAAGAGGTCCACGAAGATCGCCAGCGCCACGCTGATCAGCACCAGGCGGAAGAAGAACTCTTCGTAGATTCCCGCACCGACGGCCTGGGTCACCAGGTGCAGCGCGGTGGCCGCGGATGTGGCAGCCTGGGACGTCTGGGCCGCCATGAACCCCAGCAGGAACGACAGCGCCACCAGCGGCAGCGTCCAGAGGATGGACTCGACGGCCATCCCGATCAGGACGGCCGGTTCCAGGCGCCACGGCGCCCGGGTGCGCCAGTGGGCCACCAGCAGCGTCGAGACGATCAGCAGGCTCGACAGATGCACCGCCGAGGCGCCCAGGTGCTGAAATACGAAATTGAAGTAGTAAGGCACGACCAGTCCGCTGGGGTGCCACGCGGCGACCATGTGGAAGCCCAGCAGCGGCAGCGTGATGAACATGAGGATATTCCAGGCCTGGCGGGACTGTGCGAAGTATCCCAGTTCATCCGGGCGGATGTTCTTGTCAGAGGCAGTCATTGGCGGCATTATCGCCGACGCGCCGCGCGTTGCCAATGGGGATCAGAAGCTTTGCCTATTTCCCGGCCAGTTTCCCTGCAATCTGGGCGACGTGGCGCCCTTGATATTTCGCGATGGTCAGTTCGTTCTCGCTGGGTTGGCGCGAGCCGTCGACGTCGGCCAGCGTGGTGGCGCCGTAGGGCGTTCCGCCGGTGATTTCTTTCATGTTGAGCAGGTGCGTCTCACCGTAAGGCACGCCGACGATGATCATGCCCAGGTGCAGCAGCGTGGTGTGGAAGCTGGTGATGGTCGTCTCCTGCCCACCGTGCTGGGTGGCGGTCGAGGCGAAAACGCTGCCGATCTTGCCCACCAGCGACCCGTTCAGCCACAGCCGCGTGGTGCGGTCGAGAAAGTTGCGCATCTGGGCGCACATGTTGCCAAAGCGCGTGGGCGTGCCGAAGATCAGCGCGTCGGCCTCGGGAAGGCGGTCGACCTCGGCGATGGGAATGTGCGAGAAGGCCTCGCGCGCCTGCTTGGCGCCGGATTTCTCCAGCGCCTCCTCGGGCACCAGTTCGGGCACTTGAAACAGGGAAACCTCCGCCCCGTCGACCTCGCGTGCTCCGGAGGCCACCGCCTCAGCCATTTTGTAGATGTGCCCATACATGCTGTAGAAGATGATCTGGATTTTCATGCGTAGAACTCCTTTGTGGGATTATAGGCCCCGCGGTTCGGGTGCCGTGGCGGGGAGGCCCGAAGGGCCGGACAGCCACGATCCCCGCATCGCAGCAGAGTCCGTCGTGGCTGTCGGGCTTCGCCCTCCCGCCACAGCACCATCAGCAAGCAGCGCTCGGGGCGTCAATCGCTTTCGTCAGTCGGCGGTTCCTGACTGCCGGCTGCCGGTTCCCCGGGCAAGGCCAGTTCAGAAATGATTCTCGCCACGCGGGTTGGGCCCAGGCCGCGGACGTGTTCCAGGTCCGCGCGGGTGCGGAACGTCTTGCCGCCGCTGCGGTAGTCCACGATGGCCTGGGCGTACGCCGGGCCGATCCCGTGCAGGCGGCGAAGGGAGCCCACCGATGCCGTATTGGGGTCGATCTTCTCGCGGATGCGAGCCTGGGCTTGTTCGTTTGGTGGCGGCAGGGACTGGATCCAATCGAACTGGCTCAAAGCGGAAGACACGATCATGGCCGCGGCCGCCAGCACGCACAGGATCAGGATGGTGGACGTTTCCCGGGCTGTCCAGAGCAGATCGAATCGCCGGCGATGGTCAGGGGTGTTCATCGCTGGGGGCCGGTGCGGCAGGGGCCGGACCGCGCTGACCGGCCAGGAAGTTGTTGCGGAAGTTGCGCAGTTCGCGGCAAGCGAGTTTGGGTTCGGCCGGATCGTGGCAGAGCCCGCCGTGGGGGATGTAGTGCGGGGTGGTGTCCGACAGGTCGCGCCAGCAGAGGCTCTCGACGAAGGGCTTGGACAGGCTCACGCGGAAGAACGCCTGCAGCCACTCGGCCTGGAGGCGCTGCGACCACGGGGCATGCCACTGCCCGGCCCGCACGATCGACTCCTTGCCCTCCCACGCGTCGGCGGGGTCGGCGGTGATGTCCGAGGGCACGCCGCAAGCCGTCACGTGAACGGGCTTGCTGAGGCTGATGAACTCGTCGAGCAGGGCGCTGATCTGCATGAAGTCGCGCACACAGAACCCGTCCATCGCCACGCCCATGAACATCTGCAGACCGAAGGAGTCAAACTTGACGCCGCTCTGGACGGCCATGTCGGCGTAGAGCATCGGCGGGATGGTGCGCTGGTTTCGGGCGTAGTACTCGCCCCAAGGCAGGACCAGCTCGATCATCACCTGGCTGCGCGGGGCCATCTTCTTGACCAGCAGGCAGGTCATCCGCGTCAGCTCCATGAGCTGCTCGAAATTCAGGTTGAAGGCGTTGTGGGCGTGAATGCCCGAGACCACGTTCCACACCTGCACCTGCTTGCTGTAGCGCTGCACGATGCGGCTGGCGTGCTCGAACACCAGCTCGCGCAGCGAGTCGAAGTCGTTCTCCCAGATGTACAGCCACTCCGGCACCGTCGCCGGGTCGAAGCTCAGCAGAGGCCCCGAGTGGATGGGCTTCTTGTGCTGCACGCCCCACTTGATCCAGTTGTCTGCCGCGGTGTAATCGTACTGCCGCTCCTTGGGCTCGATCTGCTTCCAGGGCAGCGGGATGCTGACGAAGTCGCACATCTCGCGAACACGGGTGCGGTAGTTGTCGGCGGTCTGGGCCAGGTCGATCTCACAGCCGAAAGTGGCCTTGGCGGCCGCCGGCGCCCGCCGGCGCGTCAGGAAGATGTCGGCGTGGAACAGGGCGGCCTTTTCGCCCAGCGTGACAGTCTGTTCGAGGGCCTGGTCGGCCAGGGCGGCGGCCTCGGCGGGGTCGGCCGGTTTAAGCGACCGGGCGAACTTGCGGCGGACCTCGTCGAATTCCTTGTTGAGGCTCTCGGCGCCGACGTAGTCGAAGAGTCCCCAGTCTTCGCGTTTCTGGGCCAGGCGCATGATCTGCCCGCGGGCGATCTCGACGTTGAGGTTGTACGGCTCGCCCCGCTCGGGCAGGCGCGTGGTCGGCAGCATGAACGTGCCCGACGATCCGGCGTGCCACAGCAGCGCCAACCCGCAGGCCCCGGGGGCGTGCTTCATGCAGGAGATCTGCCCGTTGCTGGCCGCCAGGTCGGCGCGGACGGGAATATTGTCCTGGCCAAAGATGTACGCCCCTGTCAGGTCGATCTGACTGGCCAACTTACCATCACGATATACGTCGAAGCGAAGCATATTTGACAATCACAGCCACAGAACTATGGAGTGCGGCGGCAGCAGCCGCCGCTTTCCCTGTTTCTGGGGCAACAGCTACCCAACAACATCCAAAGCGGCGGCTCTGGCCGCCGCACTCCACATGCGTCTGGCCATGCCACCCCTTCCCGTGACTTACTAAGTAATGTACTGGCAGGCAGTGCGTTTTGGAACGATATGTTTGCCCAGACGTGCAAATCGCGGCCGGGTCACTTCAGTGACCCCGGAACGGATGCAACCGACCCCCTACGCCTTATAGACGTCCCTGTCCTGCTCGCGTTGGCGCTGCGAGGCCTGGGCGAGGGTCTTTTTTTCGCGCGAAGTGAGGCTGTTGAGCCCCTGCTGATGCACCTTGGCCAGGATGCGGTCGATCTCCTGGCGGTCGTCGGCGCGATTTTGCATCTTGCGCTTCCACGAGCTGCCCCCGCCCCGGCGCAGCGATTGCCACGCCCGCTCCAGGGCCGGCACGGCGTACACCCACGCCGCCCCCGCCAGCGCCCCGCCCAGGTGCGCCGCGTCGGCGACCCTGCCGGTCGAGCCGCGCCCCGCCAGACCGGAAAGCACCTGGAACGCCGACCACGCCACGAAAACAGCCGCCACCACCCGGATGGGCACCGGAATGATGATCAACAGCAGCCGCACGTGCGGAAACAGAAGCGCGCAGGCCACCACGATCGCCAGGACCCCTGCCGAGGCCCCGATCACGGGGGCCGACGAGACCGCCACGTGGAACAGCCCGCCGGCGGCGCCGCAGATCAGGTAAAACGCCAGGAACCGCCGCGGGCCCCAGGCGCTCTCAAGCATCATCCCCACGAAGTACAGCCCCAGCATGTTAAATGCCAGGTGCCACTCGTCAGTGTGCAGGAACTGGAACGAGAGGAACCGCCACACCTGCCACGCCTGCTTGGCCGACAGGACCAGTGCATCTTGAACGTGGGGATAGCTCTTCTTCAGGACAACCTGCAGGACGAACATCGCCCCGTTGGCGATCAACAGGATCAGAACCATTCGCGACGGACGCGGAAACGCCAGCGACATCGGGCCCCCGCCGCCGCCGCGCCAGTATGGGCGGTTGGACAACCCCATCATGACTCCCGTTTAAGCCAGTATAGCGCCAAGGCCGCAATCGACTTGCCGTCGTGCAGCGTCCCGTCGCGAACCATTCGGCGCACGGCCGAGTCGGAATACACTTCCACCGTGATCCGCTCGTACTGTTCGAGGTTCTGCGGGCCGGCCGACAGGTTCGTCGCCAGGTAGGCGTGCATGACCTCGTCGGTGGTGCCCGGACCGGTGAAGAACTGCCCGAGCTTCTCGATGCGCCCGGCGACGTACCCGGTTTCTTCCGTCAGCTCGCGGGCGGCGCAGAGGTCGGGGTTCTCGCTGTCTTCGAGCATGCCGGCAGGCAGCTCCAGCAGGTCCTCGCCGACGGCGAACCGCTCGTTGCGGATCAGGGCGATCGAGCCGTCGTCGAGCACCGGCAGAATCACCGCCGCACCGCCGTAGTGTACAAAGTCGCGCTCGACAAGGCTGCCGTCGTCCATGCGCAACGTCACCTTGTACGCCGTCGCGACGCGACCCTGGTAAACGAGCTTCTGGCTTTCGAACTTGTGTGTTGGCATGAGGGGATTATAACAACCGGGAGGCAGTAAGCAGTAATCCGTAAACAGTAATCAGTAATCGGGTAATCAGTAATCGGGTTACTGGTTACTGTACTGGTTACTGGTTACTGGTTACTGGTTACTGGTTACTGATTACCGGTTACTGATTACCGATTACGTGATTGCCAATATTTCCTTGGCAGCTAAGATAGCTGATTCATGCCATGAAAACTAAACGCGTAGCCATCCTCGGTTCCACCGGAAGCATCGGGCGCCAGGCGCTGGAGGTGATCGACTCCACGCCCGGGCTTTGTGCCTGCGCGCTGGCGGCGGGGGGCAATTGGGAACTGCTGGCTGAGCAGGCCCAGAAGTTCCGTCCGCAGACCATTGCCCTGGCGGACGGAAAGAATCACGCGGACCTGCGGTCGCGCCTCGGGGCGGGCGTCGAGGTGCTCAACGGTCCGGATGCAATGACCGAACTCGTCCGCCGAAGCCGCCCGGACATTCTTCTGACGGCCGTCGTCGGAGCAGCCGGTCTGGCGCCGACGCTGGCGGGGATCGAATGCGGGGCGGACCTGGCCATCGCCAACAAGGAAACGCTGGTGATGGCCGGGGCGGTCGTCATGCCCGCGGCCCGGGCAGCGGGCGTAGCCGTCCTGCCCGTCGACAGCGAGCACTCGGCGATTTTGCAGTGCCTCTCGGCCGGCAAGCGTTCGGAAGTGCGCCGGGTGATCATTACCGCCTCCGGCGGGGCGCTGCGCGACTGGCCCGCCGACACGGCCGAGTTCGCCACCGTAAAAGACGCTTTGAACCACCCCACCTGGCAGATGGGGCCTAAGATTACCATAGACTCTGCCACGCTGATCAACAAAGCCCTGGAGATCGTCGAGGCACACTGGTTCTTCGACCTCGGGGCCGACGAGATTGCGGTCGTCCTGCACGAGCAGTCAATCGTACATTCATTAGTGGAATACTGCGACGGGTCGGTGATCGCCCAGATGGGCCGGCCGGACATGACCGGGCCCATCGCCTACGCGCTGAGCCACCCCCACCGCCAGGTGCGCCGCGGGGCGCCGCTGGACCTGGCGGCTGTGGGAACGTTGACCTTCCGCCGCGTGGAGGGGCGATTCGCCCGCGCGGTGGACCTGGGGTTCGAAGCCATCCGCCGCGGCGGAACGGCCGGCGCCGTGCTCAACAGCGCCAACGAGGCGGCCGTGGCGGCGTTTCTGGCGGGCAAGATTCGGTTCGGCCGCATCGTCCCGCTGGTCGAAGAAATACTCAACCGCGCCCCCCGCGGCGGGCGCGACGTGACGCTGGACGCATTGATCGAGGCTGACGCCTGGGCCCGCCAGTGCGTAGCCGCGGCTATCGAGGGCTAACTTGGTGGCACAGGCTTTCCAGCCTGTGCTCCACAGCCTCCAAAGGCTGTGCCACCCAAAGAGGATTGCATGCCGATATTAGCAGCGAGTATGGCGTATATGTGGTCGGAATGGCTTTGGCCGGTCGCCCTGATGGTGATGGGGTTGGCGGCGGTAGTCTTCTTCCACGAACTGGGACACTTCATCGCCGCCAAAGCGGTGGGCATCAAGGTCGAGCGGTTCGCCCTGGGATTTGGTCCGCGGCTGTTCGGCGGCAAATGGGGCGAGACGGACTTCTGCGTGAACCTGGTTCCCCTGGGCGGCTACGTCAAGATGCTCGGGCAGGAAGACGCCAAGGAGGTCCAGGACCACTACGAGGACCCGAGGGCGTATCCCAATAAATCCGTCGGAGCGCGGATGATCGTGATCGCCGCGGGGGTGGTGATGAACGTCATCTTCGCCGCGGCATTGTTCGTGACGGTCTGCATGGTCGGCATCGAAATGCAGGCGCCCGTCGCCGGCCGCGCCATACCGGGAATGCCCGCCGATACCGAAAAGATCGTCTGGACGACGCCGCAGGATCTGCCGCCCACGGCCGATCGCCCCGACACGGTCGGCCTGGAAGCCGGCGACCGGATCGTGAGCGTCAACGGAAAAGAAATCACCACCTATCGCCAGCTCGTGCTCAAAGGCGCCTTCGCCGACAAGGGCGAAGTCTTCACCTTCGTCATCGAACGCCAGTTCCAGGGACGCACCTGGCGGGGCGCCATGCAGATGGCCACCACCCAGGGAAGAACCGCCGGATCGACGATGCGCATGTTCGGCATCGCCGCGGCGCCGGGGCGAACGCTGGCCGTCCCCCCTTATACCCTGCTGGACGTGCCCTTTGAGAACAAAGATGTGCTGACGGCCGTCAACGATCAGCCGATCCGCCACGGATGGGAACTGGATCCGCTCAGCCAGAAGCTCGACGGCAAGGGCGTCACCGTGACGGTGATGCGCAAGGTCGAGTCCGACGGCAAGGCGTTGAAGGAGCAGACGCTGACGGTGCAGCCGCGCCTGCAGACGGGGTCCAACGTCTTTTTCAAAAAGGACGGCACGGTCGTGCGCGCCTGGCCGCTGTGGATGGACAGCGAGGAGGCGCCCGACGGTTCGACAGTGCTCAAATATGTCGTGACCTTGAGCGACGGGTCGCGGAGAGAACTGCTCGATAGGGACCTGGCGTCAACGGGTTCGCCGCTGGACATCCTGGGCATGACGCCGCGGGCGGAAGTGGGCTGGATCTCCGAAGACTCCCCCGCCTCCCGCGCCGGGATGCTGCCCGGAGACAAGATCGTCCAAATCGGCGACATCTCCACGCCCACCTACGAAGAGCTCCAGAAGGCCCTCAAGGATTCCGCCGGCCAGAGCATCGCCCTGACCGTCGAACGTGAAGGCAAGACTCTCGACCTGACAGCCGCTCCCAAGATGCAGAAGGACCAGGCGATTCTGGGGTTCGGTCGCGCGTCCGACATCTCGTCGACCATTGTGGCGGGCCTGCGCGAGAACTCACCGGTGGCTAAGAACGCCAAGGGACGCGTCCACAAAGGCGCGGCGCTGGTAAGCGTCAACGAGACTCCGGTGCGGACCTGGTTCGACGTGCGCCAGGCGCTCAACGCCTTGTCCGGCAAAGAGGTCACGCTGACGTTCCGCGACGGCGGCAAGGACATTCCCGTGGCGCTGGGCGTTCTCGATGCGGCGATGTATCAACCGCAGGACCTCGACGTGAACCTGCTGGGTCCCGGCGCGGCCCAGCGCCCGCTGACGTTCGAGGTGCGCAAAGGCCCCCTCGAAGCCATCGCCTGGGGCGTCGGCGAATCGGCCGACTTCATCCGCGAAGCCTACATGAGCCTGCTGGCGCTGTTCCAGCGCAAGTTCCCGCTGTCGGGGATGACCGGGCCGCTGGGCATCGGCGGGCTGGCTATCCAGGTCGGGCGCGAGAGCGTGGTGCAGTTCGTGTACTTCATGGCCATGATCTCGTGCTTCCTGGCGGTGATGAACTTCCTGCCGATCCCCGTCGTCGACGGGGGCCACGCCGTGCTGCTGATTGTCGAGAAGGTCCGGGGCAAGCCCCTGCCGGCGCGGGTCGTCAACGCCATTCAGATGGTTGGATTGTTCCTGATCCTCGGCGCATTCCTGGCCATCACCTTCAACGATCTGCTGCGGATGGTCAAGTAGGCCCCGGCGACGCCGGCTCGCTGGGCTTGGGCGTGGCCAGAACCTGCGGAATGATGACCAGCACGGTCTCGAACTTCGCGCCGTCCTTCTCGCGCACCAGGAAGTGATGGCCGGGGCTGGAGCTGCTGGCCGACTGGGCGTTGGGACCCACGATCAGGAAGTCGTTGGCGCGCACCGACAACTGGAACCGCAGGCTGTCGAAGTCGTACATGTCCTGGCGCAACTCGGACATGACGCGCCCGTCGCGAGTGAACAGACGCTGGCGGGTCTGCGCGTCGCGGATCTGCGGGGTGGCCGTCACCAGCACGTTCCAGGGTTCGTCCTCGTTGATCGTCCCCAGCAGGCTCATGAGATATTGCCCGGCGGGGTAGTCGCAGCCGCTGAGGGTGCGGTCAGGGCGCGAGACGAAGATCGTCGCCGGCGAATCGTCGTCCTTGAGCGGCACCTCGACGCTCTTGCCCGGAAGGCAGTGCATGAGCCGGTCGGTGTAGCCCTTGGCGGTGAGGGCCTTGAGGATGCGCGCCAAGTCCGGCCACGTGTCGCGGCGACCCAGGCCCACGCGCAGACCGTTGCGCCCCAGGGCGGCTGCCCGCGCCGGGCCCAGAGGCTCTTCGTCAACATAGCTCCAGATCTCTTCCGACCCGCTGACGGTGCCGATCGGGGCCTCGATCGAAATCACCTGCAGACGCAGGATCAACACGTGCGTGCGCGGGTCCGGCGCGGCGCCGGGAACGACCTCCACCACCGGATGAACCGTCTGCCCGATCCGGGCAACCAGGACCGGCTGGGTGGTCGTCGGCGGATTCTTGACAACCGCGCGGGGCGGCACGCCGATCTGCGAATCGTCCCCTTGCGGCTGACAGCCGCAACAGACCGCCAGCGCCAACGTGCATGCGATCGTCATGCGATTCATGCAAAACATGCTAGTTGCACATCGCAGGCAAGTCAACGAACAGTAGCGACGGCGGGAGGAAGAATGGATGGATGGATGGATGGATGGATGGATGGATGAAAGACCGGAAGAATGGAATGTTGGAAGAATGGGTGGCATGGCGACACGCGTTGTTCAGCGGGTCGCCATGATCGCAGCACCCGACGGGGAGCATGGGCGGGACGCCCATGCGACTCACGGGCGAGACGCCCGTGCTACTGCTGCAGCCGCGAAGGCTTTTTCCGCCGCGGCGATGGTTGCGGCAATATCGGCGTCGGTATGGGCCGCCGAGACGAACATCGCCTCGTACTGGCTTGGGGCGATGTAGACCCCCTCGTCCAGCATCGCGTGGAAGAACGCCGCGAATGCCCGCGTGTCGGCGGCAGTCGCCTGGCGGTAGTCGCTCACGGGCGGGGCGGCGAAGAACGGCGTCATCATGCTGGCGACGCGGTTGAGGCAGCATTGGTCTTTCCATCCCGCGCCGGCGGCGGCACGAGACAACCCCGCGGCCAGGTGCGACGAAGCGATGTCGAGCTTCTCATAAAATCCTTCCGCCCGCAGGGCCGACAGCGTCGCCAGGCCCGCGGCCATCGCCACCGGGTTGCCCGAGAGCGTTCCCGCCTGGTAGACCGGTCCCTCCGGAGCGAGGTTGGCCATGATCGCTTCAGAGGCGCCAAAGGCCCCCACCGGCAGGCCCCCGCCGATGATCTTGCCCAGCGTGGTGATGTCCGGCCGCACGCCGTAGAGCTTCTGCGCCCCCCCGTACGCCACGCGAAAGCCCGTCATCACCTCGTCGAAGATCAGCAGCGTTCCGCAGGAATCGCACGCGTCGCGCAGGCCCTGCAGATATCCCGGCGCCGGCGGCACGACGCCCATGTTGCCGGCCACCGGCTCGACCAGCACCGCGGCGATTGTTTCGCCCTGCGAGGCCAGCATCGCCTTGACGGCATCGAGGTCGTTGTAGTGCGCCAGCAGCGTGTCCGCCGTGGCGCCGCGGGGCACGCCCGGGCTGGAGGGCATGCCCAGCGTCAACGCCCCGCTGCCGGCGCTGACCAGCAGCGCGTCGCTGTGACCGTGATAGCAGCCGATGATCTTGACGATCTTGTCGCGCCGCGTGGCGCCCCGCGCCAACCGGACGGCCGACATCACCGCCTCGGTCCCGCTGGAGACGAACCGGACCTTGCGAATCGACGGAAACGCCGCGATCACCGCCTCGGCCAGCAGCGTCTCGCTCTCGGTCGGCGCTCCGAAACTCGCGCCATTCTGGATCGCCTTGGCCACCGCCGCGGTGACCTGCTCCGCCGCGTGGCCGAGTATCGCCGGACCGTAGCTGCCGACGTAATCGATATACGTGTTGCCGTCGATGTCCGTAATGCGGGCGCCCCGCGCCCGGGCGATCACCGGCGGCGTGCCCCCCACGGCCGCAAACGCCCGCACCGGCGAGTCGACCCCGCCGACGAGTACCTTGCATGCACGGGCAAAAGCAGCTTTGGATTTTTCTTCACGATGAGTCATATGTAAGTCGCCCAAAGCACCGGAATGTTAGCGGTCGAGCTTGCTCGACGTGGTTTTTCGCTGACCGAACAACCGCGCGGAGCAAGCTCCGCCGCTAACTCTTCACTGCGGGTCCTCATGGCGACCCGCAAAAAACAACAACGCGCGTCGCCATGCCACCCATCCACTTCGAACTTCGACCTTCGAACTTCGAACTTATTTCACCACCAGATTCACCAACCGGCCCGGCACGACGATCCTCTTGAGCACCTGCTTGCCTTCAACCGCCGCGGCGACGGCGGGTTCGGCCAGGGCGGCGGCGATCACGTCGGCCTCAGCGGCGTCGGCGGGCGCGGTGATGCGGGCTTTCATCTTGCCGTTGACCTGCACGGCCAACTCGACAGTGTTCTCAACGATCATCGCCTCGTCGAATGCCGGCCACGCTTCGTACGCCAGCGAGCCCTCGTGGCCGAGCACCTGCCAGAGTTCCTCGGCGATGTGCGGGGCCATTGGCGCCAGCAGCAGAACAAAGCGCCCGGCCTGGTCGCCCGTGATGCGCCCGGCTTTGAAGACCGCGTTGACGAACTCCATCATGGCGGCGATAGCCGTGTTGAACTTCATCGCGCGGTAGTCTTCGCCGACCTTCCTGATCAGGCGGTGCAGCGCCCGCTCGACCTGCTCGTCGGGCGCCTCGGCCGACAGCAGCGGCGCATTCTCCTCGGCGCCGGCGATCATCCGCCAGACGCGCTGCAGGAAACGGTGTACGCCGGGCACGTCGCGGGTGTTCCAGGGCTTGGAGGCGTCGAGGGGGCCCATGAACATCTCGTACAGGCGGAAGGTGTCGGCCCCGTACTGGCCGATCACGTCGTCGGGGTTCACCACGTTCTTCAGGGCCTTGGACATCTTCTCGACACTGATGGCCAGCTCCTCGCCGGTGGCCTTGAGGATGGGCTTGTCGCCGGTAAAGTCGATAGCGTCGTAGGGCATGCTCACGCCACGGCGGTCGCGGTAGGTGAAGCTGGTGATCATACCCTGGTTGAACAGCTTGCCGAAGGGCTCGCTCGTCGAGACGTGCCCCAGGTCGAACAGCACCTTGTGCCAGAACCGCGAGTACAGCAGATGCAGCACGGCGTGCTCGGCCCCGCCGACGTACAGGTCCACCCCGCCGGAGGCGTTCGTTTCAGAGGGCGACATCCAATACTTCTCGATGTCGCGGCCGACGAAGCGGTTATCGTTGTCGGGGTCGAGGTAGCGCAGGTAGTACCAGCAGCTCCCGGCCCACTGGGGCATGGTGTTGAGTTCTCGCGTAGCCGGCCCGCCGCAGACCGGGCAGGTGGTCGCCGCCCAGTCCGTGAGCTTGCCCAGCGGCGGCGAGGGCGGCGCCGACGGGTCGTCGCTGGACATGGGCGTGAAGTCGTCCATCTCCGGCAGTTCGAGGGGCAACTGATCCTCGCCCAGGGCCACCGCGCCACAGGTCTCGCAATGGACGATCGGGAACGGCTCGCCCCAGTACCGCTGCCGGCTGAACAACCAGTCGCGCAGCTTGTAGTTCACCGCGCGCTTGCCCAAGCCGTTTTCGGCCAGCCATTCGGTGATGCGCTTCTTGAACTCCTGCGTGGGCAGACCGTCGTAGAGTCCTGAATTGACGGCCGTGCCGTTGCCGACGTACCCATGCCAATCGACCCCTTCGGGCGGGGCCACCACCTGCACGATCGGCAGGTTGAACTTCTGCGCGAACTCGTAATCGCGCGTGTCGTGGGCGGGCACAGCCATGATCGCGCCGGTGCCGTAGCCCATCATTACATAGTCCGCCACCCAGATCGGGATGCGCGCGTCGTTGATGGGGTTGATCGCGTAGGCGCCGGTAAAGACGCCGGTTTTGTCTTTCGACTCGGCCGTCCGCTCGAGTTCGGACTTCTGCGCCGAGGCCGCGATGTAGCTCTCGACCGCGTGGCGCTGGTCGGGCGTGGTGATCTGCATCACCAGCGGATGCTCCGGCGCCAGCACCATGTAGGTGGCCCCGTAGAGCGTATCCGGCCGCGTGGTGTAGACGACCAGTTCATCTTCGTAGCCATTGATCTCAAAGATGACCTCGGCCCCGATGCTCTTGCCGATCCAGTTTCGCTGCATGATCTTGATCGGCTCGGGCCACTCGACGGTCTCGATGTCGGCCAGCAGGCGCTCGGCGTAGGCGGTGATGCGGAGCATCCACTGCTTGAGCGCGCGGCGGTAGACGGGATAGTTGCCCCGCTCGCTGCGCCCTTCGTTGGTGACCTCCTCGTTGGCCAGCACCGTGCCGAGTTTGGGGCACCAGTTGACGGGCACCTCGTCCATGTACGCCAGGCGCTGGCCGTCGATCACGTCGCGCTGCTGGGCGGGCGTCAGCTCCTGCCATTTCTTCAGCCCCGCCGCCTCGCCGAAGACCGGATCGAGCCCCTCCACCGGATTGGGAACCGGGGCCCCCGACAGGTCCACCATGTATTGGCCGTTTTCCAGGGCGTTGATCAGCTCAGCGACCGGCCGCGCCCGCTGCGCTGCCGCGTCGTACCAGCTATTGAACAACTGCAGGAAGATCCACTGCGTCCAGCGGTAGTAGTCTTCGTCGGTCGTCGCCAGGCGGCGCGACCAGTCGTAGGAGAAGCCGAACATCTTGATCTGCCGCTCGATGTTGGCGATGTTCGCCTCGGTCGTCACGCGCGGATGCACGCCGTGTTCGACGGCGTACTGCTCGGCCGGCAGACCGAAGGCGTCGTACCCCATCGGGTGCAGCACGTTGTACCCGCACATGCGCGCCCATCGGGCGACGATGTCGGTCGCCGTGTAGCCTTCCGGGTGCCCGACGTGCAACCCCGCGCCGCTGGGATAGGGAAACATGTCCAGCACGTAAAGCTTGGGCTTGTTCTCAAAGCCCGCATCGCCGGGGTTGACCTGGCAGAACGTGCCTTTGTCGGCCCAGTATTTCTGCCACTTCGTCTCGATCGCTGCAAAGTCATATCCACGCATGGCTTGTTTCTACGACGATTGCGTGGCTAAGTCAACGGGGACGGGGACGGGGACGGGGAGTGCGGGATTGGGACGGGATTGAGGGGATTAAGAGGATTAAGACAAGAGGAGTTACTAAACGGGGATTGGGACGGGGAGTGCCGGATCGGGGAGCGTTTGTTTCGTCCTCGTCCTCGTCCTCGTCCTCGTCGTCGTCGTCGGTTGTTTCTTTCCTGGCCGGAGAACGGGGAGTGCGGGATTACGCGGATTGAAAGGATTAAGAGGATTAAGACAAAGATCAGGAACACGCAGATCGCGGGATCGGCCAGACAGAAGCCCCAATCGCAATGTCTCCAATCCTCAATCCTGTTTTAAAAATCCTCTTAATCCGCGTAATCCCGCACTCCCCGGTCTCTGATCTGTCAGCGCGAGGCGGTCTCCAGGGCGTGGAGGTCCTGGCCTTGCTGGAGGGCGTAGGTCTGCCAGGCGGCCGAGAGGCCTTCGAGGAAGTTGGGGTCCGGCGGGACGCACAGCGTCCGCTCCAGGGCGTCGGCGACGGTGCATCCTTCCTTGAGATTGTCCAGAAACGCCGAGAACTGCTCGCGGCCCAGGCGGCTGTGCAGGAACTGCGTCAGGCTCAGGCTCTGGGCGTAGAACGTGCCGCGGTGTTCCATGTCGCTCTGGTCCATCAGCAGGAGCTTGTCCATGCTGATGCCGTCGTCGTCGCTCAAAGCCGCCGCCGCCAGCAGCAGGCGGTCGTTGTCGACGACCGGTTCGGCCAGCATGGCCAGGCCTTCGTTGAGGAACAGCGGGCACGGCGCGTCGCCGAAGTATTCCTTGAGCACGAGATGGCAGGTTTCGTGGGGCAGCACGCGGTCGATGGTGACGGTGCTGAGGGTGCGGTCCTCGTTGAGCTGCGTCAGGTCGATCCGACGGGTGACGACGCCGCCGGCCGTGGTGAGGCTGAATCGCCCGCCCGACCACTCCGGCGCCCCGGGGGCGTTGGCGGCGTAGTCGTTCTTGTCGACCCAGACGTTGATGTCAACGACGTGCGGATACTCGTGGGGCAGCAGGTCGCCGCAGATGCGACGCAGGCTTGCTTCGGCCAGATCCGCGATCAGCGCCGCAAGGTCCGCATTGCGGGCGTGGACGGCGAAGTGGCGGCTCGTGCGGGTGACCGCCGAGCCGACGGCCGCAAGATTCTTCCTCTGCTGCTCGCTCAGGGCGGCGCTGGGCAGCCCGGGGCGGCGGGCGGCGGAGCCTTCGCGGCAGCGGCGCATCTGTTCAAGCACATACGCGCGGGTCTGCGTCGAGTCGCAGGCCTTGAGGAACTGCTGATAAGCGTCCAGCGCCTTGGCGGTCTGGTTCTGGCGCTGATAACACTCGGCGGCGATGATCCACGCCCGACCCGGCGCGCCGGGCTGCGAGAGCAGGTCGTCGACGACGGCCGTCGCCCGGGCGTAGCGCCCCTGACGCAAATGCTCCAGCGCCGACTGGACGGGCGAGGGCTCGCTCGGCGTCAGGGCGGCCGCCGTACACACGCCGGCCGCCAGGGCCAGCGCCAGCACGTGGCACAGCCTTTCCAGGCTGTGTCTGCGGTGGCACAGCCTTTCCAGGCTGTGCTTACACAGGCTAGAAAGCCTGTGCCACCTTGTCTTGTTAGCCGGCGTCATCAAGTTCCCCCACCAGCAGGTCCCGCATGGCGGTGAGTTTCTTCAGGTCGGCCTGGGCCCATTGGATTTCCAGCACGAGCTCGCGGCGGTACGGTTTGGCCAGTTCCATGATCTCCGTCAGCGAGCCGCGGACGGCGTTGACATGGTGGATGAGCTTCATGACCGACTCGCGGTAGTCGTTCTTGGACATGTTCTTGTTGCCCAGGGCCGCCATCGCGGCGTCGAAACGTTTGGCGTCGGCGTCGACCTGCTGGCGAATGGTCACGATGCGGAGGCGCGTGATCTCGACGCGATAGCTTCGCGTGATGTCCGGCACGAGGGCGTCGGCGGCCTCGAACGACTTCGCCGCGGCGGTGAACTTGTTCTCGGCCAGGGTCTTGTTGGTCGCCTGGGCATCTTTGGCTTCGGCCAGGAGCTTCTTGCCCGCCTCCATGCGCCGGCGGGCGAGGTCCTTCAGGGCCGCCTCGACGACGATGGGACGGCTCAGCGAAGCCGGTCCGGCCTGCACCTGCGCCTGGCGACCCATCAGACCCGCGCTGGGCGGGTACGGTTCGGTCAGCACGTACATGCCGTCGGCGTTGGCCGTGAGAATCTCGGCGATGGCGGCGAAGCGCAGATAGCGGCTGTCTTTGCCTTTGGCGCCCAGGGCGGCGTAGATCTTGGCGGCTTCGTTGAAGTTGCCGCCGCGGAGCTGGGCCTGCCCGGCCAGGTCGTCGACGAGAATCTGCTGTTCGGCGCCGCGGGCGATCTGGCGAATCGCCGGAAGGATTCGACCGGTCAGGGCCGACACGTCGCCGGCCTCGAGGCGGCTGCGGGCCAGTTCGACAGCCTTGTCGAACTCGACCCAGGCGTTGTCGATCCGCGCGTAGCCCAGACCCTGGCGGGCCTGAAGATTTTCCGCATTGAGGTCGAGCACCTGCTGGAATATCTTGCGGGCCTGCCGGTCAAGCCCCTGTCGGGCCGCCCAGAGCCCCACGCCCAGCAGTTCGGTCTCGCTCTTGGGGTCGATCTCCTTGAGACGATACGCCAACTGCTCCTCGGGCGTCTCCTGGATCTCGATGCGGGCCACTTTCGACCGCAGAAGCGTCAGACTGCCGTAAGGCATCTCAATGGTGACCGATTCGCCCTCGACAGTGACTTTTCCGCTGAACGTGCGGCCGTCTGAAGTGACAACCTGGTCCGCCGACGACAAAGCCGGGCAGACGAATATCAAGCTTAGGAGTAAAACCAGCCTACGCATGGTTGGCTCCGCGGCCGATCGCAGGTACAACCCATCCCGCGCCCCCCATCAGACCGCACCAGAAGTATAACATGACCCGCCCACCCCGCCAGCGCAAAATCCGACCCATCAGGCCTGCCGCCGTGTGGCATGGGCGTCCCGCCCATGCTCCCCGTCTCGTGCATAGCCGTTCCATCCTCAGCCCGCCGAAGGACCCGCCCGTGTCCCGTGTCTTTGTGGCATGGGCGTCTCGCCCATGCTCCCCCCGGACCGGTGCCACGCACAACTCCGTTGTGCGTGTCCCCGTCCGTGTCCCGTTGAAACATTCTTCAATTTCTCAAAAGAAATCGGGCTCTCGTACGTCTAACTGCATGTACCACTGCTGTTACAATAATCAAAACATGGTTGAATAAGGCAGGAGTGGCCAATTATAAAAAAGCAAATCCAAGCCCCTTTGGACCGCAGCCCGTGCCTGTTGTGGTTCCAGATCGGGTCCTTGGCAAGATCATCGATCAGCTAGGACTATAACGCATGGCCTTCTCCAGAATACTCGGTCTAATAGGAATCTCTGCGATCATATCCTGCCTAGGCTGCGAAAAAAGGGCCAGCGTAAGAGAGGCGACTACGACGCAGCCGGTCGGAAGGATAACCATCCGTGTACCAACATTTCCGGGCTCTGCGCGAGTGGAAAAGCTTGATGGCCTATTCTCACGCCCCGTCCCCGGTCAAACTATCAACTGCTCTTTGAAGCTTATCAATCTCGATAGCTACGGCGAGATTATGTATAGTAACATCTTTGTTGAGCGGGGGGAGGTAGTCTTCTACTCGGAGAAAGGTGAGATTCGATATGGTCCTGGAGTCAGACCTGGCTTGCCTGGGAATGGTCGATGCCGACCTTCCCCGGGCAAAACAATGAAGGAGTTTTCGGTATCTCCCGCCACGAATGTCAGTGTACTAGCCCACAAGAGCGGCGTCGCGATACTGGGTGTGGGCAACGGCCGCCTTGTCGAGAATGATGATTGGGATCCCGAATATTTCAAGCAAGCCTTACCCATTCAATCGAGTGGCAAGAACTGGATTGAAGTGGAATTGCGAGTCGTTTTCAGTAAGGACTTTTCGGGGCGACTTGGCGGCTGGAAGGTAATCAAGACACCCTGACTTGAGACTGGTGGGGTGTCAGAAAGCGCGACCAGTGGGACAGATATCAATGGCCCTAAACGCAGCGCAGGCGCCGAGCAAAGGGCGAAGCCGCCCAATTTCTGTGGGAGCACTGATAGGCGACTGTCCCCAATGGCCCTAAGTTAAGGCGTTTCCGCCGCCTTCGGGAGTGCAAAGTCGACCTGTGCTCGATGGCCCTGTTTTTAGCGATTGCCGCTCTCTCAATGCCTGTCCGGATGCAGGAAAGGCCATTCAGAACCATCACCAGGCCGTTACCAGACATTGACACTACTAGAATCCCGCGTATACTGCGGATGCGAACCAGACTTTTGCCCTAAGTTCCCGAGGCGTTATCCTGGACAGGTGTGGATATAACATATGCAGATAGAATCAGTAATGGAAGGACGATTTTTTACGCTCAACACTATCGTCCGCGTCAACCAAATCGAAGTGAGCCGAGAACAGAACGAAGGTGCTGATGAAACTCGATGCCATACTCTCGAGTCAGTCACACAATTCCGCGAGGCGGTCTGCGCTGGCTGGCCGCAGGCAAGGATAACTTGGGCCTTCAGTTGGCGCGCGCTTCACTGTAAAGAAGAGAACTACCAGGCAATCCGAGACTACGTCAAACTGTGCCACAACAAATACGGTGATGATGTGACCTTCATCCCCGGCGCCTATTTTGCGAATGCATACAACTCTCGGGAACAGGTCAATCGTGATCTTCATGAAGGCCTGCTCCGCGTGTCTGAATTTATGGGCGACGGCTTTCGCCCGACAAGCATCGTTGCAGGGTTTCTATCCGCGGAAAACCAACAGTACCTGGCAGAGAAAGAGAACATTCACGTCTGCCAGGGCAACATCTGGAGTCAATACGCGATCGACAACCAGGACGGGGACGGATCAATCTGTTACCCCTATTATCCGTCCATGGAGCACTTCTGCAAACCCGCGCAAGGAACAGCCGATTTTATCGACTGTGTTAATCTCGACGGCTGGACGATGGATTTTCTGGCTGCCAGACGAGAAGGTTTCAAGGACGGTTTCAACAGTCGCATGGGGGTGGGTCCTATTGAAACCATCGGGGCTTTCGGCCCTGAAATTGGCCTGCAACAGATCATGGCAACGACGGCGATGCATTTCGATGATAGTCTATCCCGCAACGGTTTTGCCTGGGTTACCTGCTGCTGGGAAATCTGCCTGGTCGACCAGATCGGCCACCTCGAAGTGCTGACGGAGTGGTTGTCAGAGATCCGTAGACGCTGGCCGAATGCTGCATGCCTCACACAGGGCGACTTCGGCTTGCTTTGGCGACAACAGTTCAAAGACAACGACCGCATCGATTACCGCTTTGTCCAACGCGGAACAGGCATAGGCGGCTCCGACAAGGACAAGGAGATCTGCTGGTTTATGAACAAGGCTTTCCGACTTGCGTTTCTGCGCGAGTGCCAGACCGACGGTCCATCGCAGATCATTGATTTTACGCGCTATGGGGCACCCGCTGAAGAGCCGCACGACATGACTCGCCGTTGGAGTCTACTGGGGCAAATCAACCAGAAACAGACACGTCCGCAAGACAAGCCCGTGTTACTTCGCGAGTTGGCTCAAGAGGACAGAGATCTGATATTTCACAAATACCCAGACCTGAAACTATGGCTTTAACGGGGGTCAGGGGCTTTAACGACGTCAGGTACTAGCATGGGCATCTTGCCCATGAGTAGCACGGGCGTCCCGCCCGTGCAGGTTGCCGGGACATGGCCGGGCCCTTCGACAGGCTCAGGATGAAGCGGGCATGCGACTCCCGGGGGGGAGACGCCCGTGCTACGACGCAGAGGCGCAATCTTCAAAACCTTTGTGGTCTCTGTGCCCTCTGTGGCAAGGTTGCTTCTGGTTTAGGGTACAAGGTTCATGTTCGACTGTGGCCTGGTCAGCAATCATGGAACATGTCCGTGGCACGTCGTGCGGCAAACGCGCGGGGCAAGCCCCGCCGCTAACGACGGAGCGTAACGGTAATCTGGAATCTGACGTTGTCTATTTCGCCGGAGGCTGCTGGCCTACTAGTAAGCACTGATTGGTGTATCATAAGGCAATAGTAATAGCTTACCTTCCCTGCAAGTAGCTGTGAAAAGTACAACAAAGTGCAAGGAAGTGGAATTGTGGTACAGCGCGTACCGCTTTGGGGCGGCGGTGCAGGTGAAATGCGTTGTCGCCACTGAAGGGCGGGGATGGGAATTTTCCCTAAGGTCTTTCCGCCAGCGGCCCGATGTACTCCACAGGTTGGCTTGGGCGCCTTGGGAATGACTTGCGCTGTCGATTGCGCGGGTCGTCGGCAGAGGAACTGCATGGATCACAGTCAAAATGCCGCCGGCCGCCGGCTGTTGTTTCGCATATTGCCCGCGGTGCTCACGGTCCCACCGGTGCTGGGATGGCTGCTGGTCGGAGTACACGATCACGGCTGGATCGGGATCGAGTGGGGCGTGGCGGCGATGGTGCTGGTGCTGACGGCGATGCTGTCTGCCCTGGTCTGGCGCAGCGCCCGAGCGATCGACCGCACCGACACCGCCCGCCGCGAGGCGCAGGGGCAACTGACGTGCAGCCAGGAACAGTTCCAGTCGCTGGTGGCCAACATCCCCGGGGTGACCTACCGCTGCTGCCTGGACAAGCACTGGACCATGCAGTATATCAGCGACGAGATCGAACGCCTCAGCGGATATCCGCCGGGCGACTTCGTCGGCAACAGCGTCCGAACCTACGAGAGCATCATCCATCGCGACGACACCGCTGAGGTCGATCGCGCCATCAACCAGGCCGCCGCCGAAGGCGCCGGTTGGGAAATCCAGTATCGCCTCTGCCGCCGCGACGGGCAGGTGCGATGGGTGTACGAGAAGGGAACGGCCGTGCGCGGGGCCGATTCCCGCGCGATGTTCCTCGACGGGTTCATCCTCGACATCACGGATCGGCGAAGAGCCGAGGAGGATTCGCGCCTCAACGAGGCGCGCCTCGAAAGCCTCATGCGCATCGTCCAGCGCGAGTCCACCGACACGCAGGAGCTGCTGGACTACGCTCTGGACGAGGCCATCGCCCTGACCGCCAGCAAGATCGGGTACATCTACTTCTACAACGAACGCACGCGGGAGTTCACGCTCAACACCTGGTCCAAGGGCGTCATGAGCGAATGTTCCATCGTCGAGAAGCAGACCCGCTACCAGCTCGACAAGACCGGCCTGTGGGGCGAGGCCGTCCGCCAGCGCCGAGCCATTCTCGTCAACGACTACGCCGCGGCCAACCCGCTCAAGAAGGGCTGCCCCCACGGTCACGCGCCGCTGATCAATTACCTCACCGTCCCGATCATGCGCGGCAGCGAGATCGTGGGCGTCGTCGGGGTGGCCAACAAACCCGGCGACTATGACGAGACCGACATTCGCCAGTTGACGCTGCTGATGGACTCGACCTGGAGAATCGTCGATCGCCGCAGCGTCGAACAGGAGCTCAGCCGCACCAATGAGCAACTCGAACGCGCCGTTGAGCGGGCCAACGAGCTGACGGTGGAAGCGGCGGCCGCCAACGCCGCCAAGAGCGAGTTTCTGGCCAACATGAGCCACGAGATCCGCACGCCGATGACGGCGATTCTGGGCTTTGCGGACCTTCTGCGGGAGTCGCTGGAGTCGCACTGCGGCGAGGCGTCCTGTAAATGCGGCAGCGAGGTCGTCGCCGCGCGTCACGAGCATCTGGAGACGATCCATCGCAACGCCGAGCACCTGCTGGGGCTGATCAACGACATCCTGGACCTGTCCAAGATCGAGGCGGGCAAGATGCAGGTCGAGCGGATCGAGTGCCCGGCGGTGCAGATCATCGAGGAAGTGCTTTCGGTGATGCGGGTGCGGGCGATCGACAAAGGCCTCACCCTCGAGGCGCAGTACGAATACCCCATGCCCCAGGCCATCTGGAGCGACGCCCAGCGCCTCAGGCAGATCCTGACCAACCTCGTGGCCAACGCCGTCAAGTTCACGCAGTCCGGGCGCGTCGACCTGCTCGTGCGGCACCTGGACGCGGCGGGCGGTCCGGTCCTGCAGTGCCAGGTGCGCGACACGGGCATCGGTCTCAGCGACGACCAGATCGCCGGGCTCTTCCGCCCCTTCGCCCAGGCCGACGCCTCCACCAGCCGGCGCTTCGGCGGGACGGGGCTGGGCCTGGCCATCTGCCGAAAGCTCGCCCAGACCCTGGGGGGCGATATCTCCGTCCAAAGCCGCCCCGGACAGGGAAGCACCTTCACCCTGACCATCCAGGCCCAACCGGTCGCCACCGCCGCCGTCATTGCCAGCCCTGAGCAGACCCCCGCCCGGACCCACCTCGCCGGCAACGTCCCGGACGCGGCAGCGAACCTCAACAACATCCGACTCCTGCTGGCCGAAGATGGATATGACAACCAGGTCCTGATCGCGACCATCCTGCGCAAGGCCGGCGCCCACGTCGACATCGTCGCCAACGGACAACTCGCCGTCGACGCCGTCCAAGCCGCCCGCGCCCGCAATCAATCCTACGACATCGTCCTGATGGACATGCAGATGCCCGAGATGGATGGATATCAAGCCACCGCCATATTGCGAGGCCTGGGCATCGCGACGCCCATCGTGGCCTTAACCGCGCACGCCATGATCGGCGACCGCAAGAAATGCATCGACGCCGGATGCACCGACTACGTCACCAAGCCCATCAACCGCCAGGCGCTGGTGGGGACGGTCGCCAGGATGACCACCCCCGACGCCGAGGCAACCGCACCCGCTCCGCCGCGAGCGCTGCAGTCGACCATGCACGACGACCCGGACATCCGCCTCCTGGTGCGCGACTTCGCCATTTCGCTGCCCGCACGCGTCCAGGAGATGCGCGACGCCCTGGGCAAAGCCGACTGGCCCGCCCTGGGGCGGATGGCCCACCAACTCAAAGGCGCCGGCGGAAGCTACGGCTACGACGCACTGACCAGCGAAGCCCGCCAACTCGAGTGGCACTGCCGCCAGAGCGAAATCGAAGGCGCCTCGCTGTGCCTGGCCCGCCTGGCCGCCCTGTGCGAGCGGATCGCCGCCGGCGCCGCGGCCTGAACGCTGAAGGCTCGCTCAGGCGCGCCGCGGCGGATATCATGCCCCCTGCCGCCGGAAGTGCCGGCGACTGAACCTGACGCAAGGGAGTCTGTCGATGGATCTGTTTCGTAAGGGTGGCGCGCGGGTGTCGCGGTGGGCGAGTTTTGAGAATCCCTCGGCCGCCGCGGGCGCCGCCGGGCGCGCCAACCGCGGGGCCAAAGGGTCGCCTTGCGCGAGCCTGGCGGCGGGACAGACGCTCACGCTGCTGGACGTCCAGGGCAGCGGACTGATCGGGCGGATCTGGCTGACCCTCAACGAACGCTCGCCCGAGACGCTGCGGGCGTGCCGCCTGGAGATGTGGTGGGACGGCCAAGCCGAACCCGCCGTCGCGGTGCCGCTGAGCGATTTCTTCGGCGTGGGCCTGGGCCGCATGGCCGCTTTCGAGAGCGAGCTGTTCGCCAACCCCGAGGGGCGCAACTTTCTGAGCTTCGTGCCGATGCCCTTCCGCCGCGCGGCCCGCATCGCCGTCACCAACGAGTCGCCCGCGGACCTGACGCTGTTCTACGACGTGGAACTCCTGCTCGACGTGCCCCACGACGAGGATGTGATGTACCTGCACGCCTACTGGCGGCGCGAGCGCCCCAACGCGCTGGGGGCCAACTTCGAGATCCTGCCCCGCGTCGAAGGCGCGGGACGGTTCCTCGGCTGCAATATCGGCGTGATTGTCGACAGCCGCTACCAGCACGCATGGTTCGGCGAGGGCGAGGTCAAGATGTGGCTCGACGGCGACAGCGAGCTTCCCACCATCTGCGGGACCGGGCTTGAGGATTACGTCGGCACGAGCTGGGGGCTGGGCAAGTTCGCCCACCGCGTGCAGGGCTGCCCCATCGCCGAGGCCGACACCCGCCAGTACTGCTTCTACCGCTATCACACCGATAGCCCGATCTACTTCTACCGCAACTGCCGCGTGGCGATCCAGACCATCGGCGGATCGATGCGCGAGCACGTCGTCAAACTCCAGCACGGCGGCGTGCCGCTGGTTCCCGTGACCTGCGCGACCCTCGACGGCAAGCAGTACATCCCGCTGATGGAGCGGGCGACCCAACCCACCGACGCCGCCGACGCCTCGTTGCCCGACGGGTGGTACAACTTCTTCCGTCAGGACGACTGGTCTGCCACCGCATACGTCTACCTCGACCGCCCCGGCGGATGCGGCGCGCCCCTCGCGCCGCCGGATCATCGCACCGGCGCCCTGCGAACCGACATCAAAGGCACCGAGCGCGCGGACGTATGAAGATCGGTCCCCGGTGGTCACCTGCGGCGCAGCAGCGCCAGAAGGCCTCCGGCCAGGATGAAGGCCAGCGTCGTCGGCTCGGGAATGGCGCTGACGGCGAACTCGCTGTTGTGGTCGAGGACGGCCCAGACGACGTTGGCGTCGGTGTCGACGCCCCAGTAGCCCAGCGTGAAGTCCTCGGCTGCATCGTAGGCCCCGAGCCCGCGGAACAGCGGCGTGTTGCCCGCACCGAAGTTGCCGTCGACGGGATTGACCCACAGGCCGCTGCCATTCTTCCAGGCCATCCGCAGCCCGCCGGCCGAGGCCAGCGTGCGTTCTTGCAGGTCGCCGCCCAGAAGCGAATCGTCATAGGAAAGCTGCATCACATAGACGTCGCCGTTGGTGTCGCCCAGCGTCAGCACGTCGCTGATCAAGGCGATATCGTTGGCGTCCGCGTCGCGCCAGATCGTCTGCACGGTGCGCTGCGAGCTGAAAATGCCATCCAGCAGCGTCACCACCGTGCCGCGAGACTTGTCGCTGATGCTGGAGAGTTTTTCCTCCAGATCGCCCAGGTCGATATCGGCCGCCACTACGGATGACAGGTGCCCGGTGTTGCCGGTCACCACCTCCTGCAGCGACCAGACCAGTTGGGTCGCGCTGAGCAGGTCCGCCCCCAGCAGCGCCGGGTCCGTCGCGACCTGCATCGTCAACGTGCCCTTGTGCGAGCCGTTGAGCTGTCCGGTCGCATCGAATTGCACAGTCCCGCTGAAGGCCTGGGCGGTTGTCGTCACCACGCCCGTCTGCGTAACGCCGCTGGTCAGGCCCGCAACCGACCAGCCGTCTCCGCTGACCTGGTAGCTCTCCAGAACCGCGCTGGCCCGCTGGCCCAAGGCCCCGTTGTCGCTGGAGGCGGCATTGGTGACCGTGGCCAGGCCGCCGTCGCCCAACTTGCCCGTATTGGCCGATACCGCCGCCGCCTGATACACCTGAGCCGTCACCGCAATCGTGTCGGCGGCGTCGTCGCTGCCCTGACCGGACGCGGCGCTGGTGGCGGCCAGATTGTCGATCGTCACCGACAGCGTCTTGGACCCGCTGACGCCCGAGCCCGCCGGCGCGGTCGTCAGGTCGATCGCCAGCGTCTCGGTCTGACTGCCTTCGGCGATGCTGCCGTCGGCGGTGACCGTTAGACCGGCGGAGGATGCGGCGGAGTACGTGGTGGCGCGAAGGCCGGTCTTATTCAGATCGACGTTGACGGCCGCGGGGTCATACCCAACGAGCATGCCCCCCAGGTTCAGCGAGGCCGGGGCGGTGACGACCGTATCGTTCAGCGGCGCCGCGTGGGGCGCCACTTCGGCGTACGTCGTGGCCAGGCGAAGTTCGTCGATGAACCCGTCGTTGGATTGGCTGAAATACAGGCCAACCTGGTTGAACGTGAAGTCGGCGATACTCGTGCCCGAGGCGCCATTGCTGGCGGCGCTCTTGACCGGCGTGGCATCGAGGTTCGGGTTGATCCAGAGCCAGGCGGTTTCAACGCCGGCCTTGAAGTCGATCTGGACGACGAGAAAGTCCTGGTTGTCGCCAGCGGCGACGCCGGAGTTGTACTTCAGCCCGCCCTGGTCGTAGATCGTCCAGTTGGCCTGCGAGACCGAACCATTGCCCTGTCCGACGAAGAACTTGTCGCCCAGCGAGATGTTGGTCTTCTGCGATCCGGCGGCGCCCTCGATCAGCGCGCTGAGCCAGACGGTCGTGCCGCCGGAGCCCCAGGTGCTGCTGAGGTTTCGCTCGGCGTTCTTGGTGCTCGATGCGGTGCTGCCGACGTGCCCGCCGGCCGCCATCAGCGTGTTGCCCAGCAAATCAGTGTACGTCAGGGTTCCCGGGACGATCACGATGGGCTGGTTGTCGCCGCCCCAGGCGCCGCTCCAGGCGCCCGATCCGCCGTTTTCGCCCTTGAGCCCGCCGGCGGCGTAGTCGAACGAATCGGCGGCAACCGGTTCGGCGCGGGCGACCGGGGCCGCCATCGCTATCGCCATCAGCGAGAGAACGGTCATCAGCCCGCCCCGGCAGAGTGTGCTTGAAAGGGGCCCCAAGAGAGATTTCATGAACACGATCGCCCGTTTCATCTTCCCGTTCATTGCGCAAAGCCCCTGGCTAAAGAGTCACGATGTCCGATGCAACTACCCATGTGTCCGGCGCTGGCGCTGAAATGAACCGCCAATCGCAAAATAGTCTAGCGCGGCAGGAGGCTTCTCTCCAAAATTCCAGAAGAAATTAAGGCGGCCGTCCGGGCTCTTTTGCCCGGGCGGTCTCGCGATAGTGGCGGCGGAAGAGTATCCTTAATAAAGTGACGGCGCACGACATGGACAATCCGCCGGCCTTCTTCTGCGACGCGATGCTGGGCGGTCTGGCGCGCTGGCTGCGGGCGGCGGGGTATGACGCGGCGTACGAGTACGGGATCGACGATGGCGAGCTCATCGCGGCCGCAGCGGGGCAGGGGCGTACCATTCTTTCCAGCGACGGTCCGCTGTTCGACCGCAATATCATCCGCGGCGGCGGCGTGGCGGCGCTGTTCGTGCCGCGACAGCTCGACAAGTTCACGCAGTTGCAGTTCGTGATGCGGAGTCTGGCCCTGCCGCTGCGCCCGCCGCGCTGCATGGCCTGCGGCGGCGAGCTGGCGGAGATTCCCAAGCACGCCGCGGCCGACGAGGCCCCGCCGCTGGCGTACCGCAACTGCGACCAGTTCTGGCGATGCACGCGCTGCAGCAGACTCTTGTGGCACGGGACGCATTGGCAGAAAATCGTGGCAAAGCTGGGAAGTTTGGGAACCGGGAATAGGGAACCGGGAACCGATGGGGGATAAGGGTCATTCTGCCCCGGAGGTCCTTGCAGTCCCTGCAGTCGCTTATGTCCTTTCCCCTTGCCCCTCCTTGACGAAAGTACGAGGATACTGCCATGGAAGATTCCTTACGCCGGCAGTTGCTGGCCGCTTTGCGGCGCGAGTTTGCCGACGACGGCGGCAACATCGAGCACGCCCTGGCCGTGCTGGCATACGCCCAGGCCATCCTCCAGGACGAGGACGGCGACGCCACGGTCGTCGAGGCCGCCGCCATCCTGCACGACATTGGCGTAGCCGAGGCGCGGCGGAAGTTCGGACGCTGCGACTGGCAGTTGCAGGAGTCCGAGGGTCCGCCTCTGGCGCGGCGGATCATGCAGGACCTGCGGATGGATGAGAGCGCCATCGACCACGTCTGCCGCATTGTCGGCTCGCACCACAGCGCCAAAGACATCGACACGCCCGAGTTCCGCATCCTCTGGGACGCCGACGCTCTGGTGAACCTCGCCGGCCCGGCCAAAACGTTGCCGCGCGAAGAGCTGGCCGCCAAGATCGAAGAAGTCTTCCGCACGCCCACAGGAAAGGCGCTGGCGCGGCGGCGGTGGGAATAAATGGGACAGCGAAAGCTCTGCTCTGGTAGAAAAGAAAGACATGTCGGGAAAGAACATCACGATAGACCTTGAGGCATACAATCTTCTTGCCGCTGATAAGCGACCCGGAGAATCCTTTAGCAAAGTGATCAAGCGTCGGATGGGTCGGCGATCGCCACAGGTCTTTTCAAAAAACCGCATAACTCCGCGGACGGCTAGATCAGCAAAGATCTGAATGTTGTTGATTCCAAGGAAACCAGTATGACAAGCGATCTGCCCCTGAGCGTTCAGATGCAGTTCCTTCGGCCCGGTCAGCTTGAGGCTGCGGCTCGGGCGTTTCCGGTGGTGTACGTGCCGTTCGGGCTGATCGAGTGGCACGGGCGGCATTTGCCGCTGGGCAACGACGCGCTCAAAGCCCACGCGTTCCTGGTCAAGACGGCCGAAAAGTTCGGCGGCGTGGTGTACCCGCCGGTGTACTTCCATGCCGGGTTCGACCAGCAGCATCTCGTGCCGGTGATCAGCCAGCTCTTCGCCCAGCTCAAGGCCACCGGGTTTCGCGTGATCATCGGCGTCTCGGGGCATAACATCCCCGAGCAGGTCGCGATGATCGAAAACGCGCTGGCCGACGTGACGGCCGACGGCGAATGCGCGGGCGTGGGCCTGTGGGAGATGACGCTCAGCAAGTGCGCTGAATCCGACAGCGACCATGCGGCCAAGTGGGAGACGTCGAACATGATGTTCTTCTACAGCGATCTGGTGGAGATGGGCGAGTTGGGCGAGGGCGAGATCACGCTCGACATGTCGCCGCCACACGGGATCGGCGGGCTCGATCCGCGCCGCCATGCGTCGGCGGAAGTCGGCCGGCGCAACGTGGAACTGGCCGCCGACGCACTGGGACGCAAGGCTCAGGAACTGCTCAATTCGCTGCCGCCTGAGAAACGCGCCTTCAACCTGCCGGCGATCGTGCCGGGGCAGTGGTGGCTGGTTTAAGAGCAGGCTCAACAACTGCCAAGCCGCAAGCGGTTCAAGGTCCGCACGCATGGTCCCTACTGCGCCGCCGCCGGCGCGGGCGCGGTGGTCGGGGTGGGGGCGTTATAGGCCTTGAACGACTCGGCGTGCATCCAGTACGCCATGCCCGCCGTCAAAGCCCACACAGCCGCTGCCGCAAGCACCACCACCGCTGCCAGGGTGCGAAGGGTCGCCGACTGGCGGACGCACAGCACGAAGCCCAGCAGCACTCCGCCGACGCCGGTGAGGATGAATCCCAGGCCTGACAGCAGCGACATCTGCGTCAGGTCCAGGTGGATGATTCGCGCCCCGAGCAGGATCGCCGCCAAACCGGCCACGAACGCATAGATGGACGTCGGCCTCAGGCTCCAGCCGGCGCCCAGGGCCAGCGCGGCGGCAAGATACACCGCCCCGAAGAGGACGGACATTTCGCCGTAGAGGCTGTTGTAGGGTCCGGGCACCGGCCAGGTCCAGCACATGTGCAAGCCCGCCGCCATGGCGATCAGTCCGGTGACTGCGAACGGCGGCGCCCATGATCTGGTATCTTCCTTGCCCAGCCCGCGGGCGTAGAACCACGCCAGCACGAGCAGCCCAGCGGTCATGTTGGCCAGCAGCAACGTGACGTAATCGATGAACATGAGCCTCTCCTTCCGTGAGTATCTTAGGCGGGCAGATTCGTCGCTGGCGCAGGGGGTTTTGCACTTTTTTCGCGGTGAAATTGGCCCGGGCGAAAGCGAATCGTATGGTTGCTGCAGATGGCCTGGCGGATCGAGGTTGCGTCACGCGAGGCCTTCTGGCAACGCGGCATGGGCGCTTGACGGCTGTGCGGGTCTGGCCCTTCGTGCTGCGGTTCGCCCGCCTGTTCGGAGCGGATTGCGGCGCGTCGGCGCCAGGCTCGCCGGCGTGGCGCGTGCGGTTGTTTCTGCCGGCGTTTCGGCGGCGGGTCCGGGGTCGTTTCGCGCGACTCAGCCCTTTGCGGCTTGGACCTTTTCCCCGCGGCGCGGCGGATGCATCCGGCGCGCCCGGGCGTCCGGGCTGCGTTGCCAGGCGGCTTGGCGGGGATCGGCGCTGAGGGGCGCCGGTGGCGACACGGCGGCGTGTCGCCGGCGCCGGGGTCGTCTGGGAGAGTCAGGAGGTGCGGCCGGTGCGGTTCGTCTTGCAGGGCGAGCGGCAACCGTGCCGCGATCTGTGGCGGAGCGCCGCTTGAGGAAGATCAGTGCGCGGCGGCGCTGGAAGGAAGGAAAGCACTGCTGTCTGGAGGAGGAGGTTTCGGTCGGCCGCATGAACGGCCAGGGATCGTGAGGGAGATGTGCGAGGGGCGCCGCCGTGGTGCGGCGTCATCAGAAGAGAGAGGAAGTGTCGCCGTCCGAGGCTCGCGGCCGGCGAGGAGGGATCGAGCCACATTGCCCCTGGAGGCAAAAATGAAGATTACCATGACTCATGCTGTGGTTTGTGCTGCCGTGATTTCTCTGATTGGGATGCAGGCCTCTGCCGATGTGATGACGTACAACGGCCAGGCCCTGAACTCGCAGGTGAAGATCAACTGCGTCGGAACGCTGGCGAACAGTCTGACAACCGGCGCCGGGCAGATGAAGATCAACTACCAGGGCGAGGATGTGCTGGGCTACTGCGTGGACCTCAACCACTACGCCGGCACGACCGAAGTGACGGAACGAAGCGCTTCGACGCTGGCCAACGGCTGGATGGTCGCCTACCTGTTCAACACATACGCCCCTGCCGTGGTGACCGGCATTGACGCCTCGGCGCTGCAGTCGGCGCTGTGGGAAGTGATCAACGAGACCGGTTCGGTCTTCGACGTGACCGCCGGGCACTTCTTCATCAGCAACAATGCCGCCGTGGCGACCGCTGCGAACAATCTGCTGGCGACGATTCCCGCCAGCTACAGCCCCAGCGTCTGGCCGATCGTGCTCGACAGCCTGACCAAGCAGGACATCATCATCGAAGGGCGCATCCCCGAGCCGGCGACCATCGGCATGATGGTTCTGGGCTCCATGGGAGTCTTCATGCGCCGGCTGAGCCGACGCCACGTTGCCTGAGATTTGTGCCAACCGTTTGAACTACAGCTTGCCCTTCTGGAAGCAAACACAAGTTTGTGTCGCCGTCCGAGGCTCGCGGCCGGCGAGGAGGGAATCGGGCCCATTGCCCCTGGAGGCAAGACCGTGAAGACGAACAAGATCAACAGCCTGATGGGAATCACGATGGTGCTTGTGGCCGCTTCGGTACTGAATGCTTCTGTCATCAGCGAGACCTACACTCTGAACAAGTCAACCGACGACGGGATGCCGCTTGCGGGGCTGTCGGCCCAGGCGACGTTTTTCTGGGACGATGCCGCACCGGATTCACTGAAGATCTCGCTGCGCAACACGTCGACGTCGGTCCCGGGCTGGTTCGACAGCGCCGATCAGATCCTGACGAGCCTTTCGTTCGACCTGGGGGGCCTGGCGATCACCGGCGGGACGGCCACCATCGCCGCCGGCAGCCAGAGCGTGAGCTTTGACTGTATCCCCGTGCAGTTGACCGGCGGGGCGGATGTCAGCGGCGAATGGGGATTTGGCAACAGCGGCAGCGGAAGCTCCCCACTGCTGACCAACGTGATCTCGGCGATGCGAGCCCACACCTCGACAAGGTTCGGCCCCGTCAACATGGACGGGCCGACAAATCTGGACGGTCCGCAAGGCGGCATTGTGACCTCGCCGGCGCTGGTAAGTCTGGATGGATTGGGCGCCGTGGCTGACTGCATCAACTTTGACCTGACACTGTCGAGCGATCTGTTGGGCTTGGGATTCCTTAATAATGGCCATAGCCTCGTGGCTGAGTTTGGCTCCGACGCCGCGTTCGTGACCGTCCCTGAACCGGCCACCATGAGCCTGCTGGCCGTGTGCAGCCTGGCGGCGGTGATCCGTCGCCGTCGAATCGGAGGTGTCGCATGAACCGTCTGCTGACATCAATCATCCTGCTGGCCGGCCTGGGGGGGCTAGCCGTGCCAGGCCAAGCGGCGATCTTCACCCTGGCCGACGCTAACTCGACCGCCACCGTCGACGCCACCGGGGGCGCGGGGATGTACGAGTGGAAGGTGGACGGCGTCGATCACCTGGCGATGCAGTGGTTCTGGTACCGCATCGGAGACAGCGGCCCGGAGTCGAGCGTCAGCGCCCTGCCCTTCACCGGCGGCGGGCTGACCGACACCAACTTCGACGGTTCGGCGGAAACGCTTTTTCTCCGCTACGCGTCGAGCCAGGTCAGGATCGAACTGACGTTCCTTCTGACCGGCGGGGCGGCGGGCAGCGGAACCAGCGATATCGCTGAAGTCATCGGCATCACCAACACCAGCGGCGCGCCGTTGAGCATGCACTTCTTCCAGTACGTCGACATCAACCTCAATGCATCGAGCGTCAATGACTCTCTGCAGGTTGTCAATGGCAACACGGCCATTCAGACCCTCGGCGGCAACAGGGTCGCCGAGACCGTCGTGACCCCCCGCCCGAGCCTCTGCCAGGCGGATCTGACGGCGGCCGTTCTCGATAGCCTGAACGACGCGGCAGCGACGACCCTTTCCGGCGCGACAGGGCCTGTCGGGCCCGGAGATCTGGCCTGGGCGTACCAATGGGACGTGGTGATCCCCAAGGGCGGCACGTACTTCATCAGCAAGGACAAGCAGCTTATTCCCGAACCGGCGTCGCTGGGCTTGCTGTTGACCGGCGCGGCGACCCTCCTAATCCGTCGCCGCCGGCGATCGTCAGGAGCTTGCGACAGGGCTCAAGCGGCCTAAAGTTCGCCACAGAGCAACAGAGTTCCACGGAGAGGAGACGGGTGGCATGGCGACACACGTTTCTGTTTCTGGTGGGCCTGCCTGCCGGCAGGCAGGTCGCCATGATGCTCATCGCACAACCATGGCGACCCGCTGAACAACGCGTGTCGCCATGCCACCCGCCCTAAGTTTTCTCCTTGACAGATTCGGTATTTCCTGCTATTATTTTACCTGTCTACTGACCCACCGCGAGGGTTTGGGTCGCAACGCAACGAGGACACGTCTGCAGCCCGGTGATATCGGGCTTTGTGTGCAGGCAATTCATTCTGTCCGGATGACAGACGGAGGTTGGCGTGAGACGATGGGCATCCCTTGTCGCAGCGATTGTGTGCCTTGGCGGCACTGCGCTCTGCGCCGACGGGGCAGTCTTCACTCTTGCCGACGGCAACGCCACGGCCGTCGTCGATCCCGCCGGCGCGGGAATGTATGACTGGACGGTCGACGGCGTCGACCAGTTGGGCAAGCAGTGGTTCTGGATGCGGATTGGAAGCACCGGGGCGGAATCTAACATTGGTACACTGCCGTATGTGGGCGGGCTGTCGGACACCAATTTCGACGGTTCGGCAGAGACTCTCTATCTGCGTTATACCTCATCGCGTGCGAAGGTCGAACTGACGCTCATCCTCCGCGGCGGCGCCGACGGCAGCGGCACCAGCGATATCATCGAGAGCATCGCCATCACTAATATCAGTGCTTCGCCTCTGGACCTGCACTTCTTTCAGTATGTCGACTTGAATCTGAACGACTCGACGACTGATGATTCGCTCGTGATCACCGGCGGCAACACAGCGACACAGACATCCCGGTTCAGCCGCGTCGGCGAGACCGTCGTCACGCCGGCGCCGAGTCACTTCCAGGCCGCCACGGCGTCGCTGATGCTCGCGGCCTTGGACGACGCCGATCCGACGACGCTATCGGACGCTCCAGGCCCGGTCGGGCCGGATGACCTGGCGTGGGCATTTCAATGGGACGCTCTGATTGCCGTCGGCGGCAAGTTGATCATCAGCAAAGATAAGCAGGTCATCCCCGAGCCCTGTACGATGATTCTGCTGACAGCCGGCGCCGTGGCGACCCTGCTGCGCAAGCGTCGCTGACCGCTTCTACCTTTGATAGATCGGCAGGAAGCGGTTGGGGATGCCCAGGATGAGGACGGCCATCTGCGTGCCGATGTTCTGCCCGTCGGCCCAGCTTCCGTCGGGGCTCTGCTTTTTCAGCAGCGACTCTCGGATTCGGGGGTACCACTGCTGATAGTACTTGTCGCCGGCCTGGTACATCGCCTGGGCGCCATAGTAGTGGGCGTAGAAGTAATGCCCTTCGCCGCTTTCGAACTGCCCGTCGGGCATCTTGAGCAGCCAGCTCAGACCGGCCAGCACCGGCTCGGTGCCGCGCTGGCCGCACATCATCAGCGAGACGACGCCGGCGGCGGTTCGCGCGAAGCCCGGTCCGCTGGGACCGCTGTATCCAAAGCCGCCGCTGGCCTTTTCCTGGCAGCTCAGCACGTAGCTCACGGCCTTGCTGATCGTCGCATCGGGGACGAAGATTCCGGCTTCCTTGGCCGATGCCAGAGCGACGATCTGCATGACGGTGACGGAGATGTCGGCGTCGGTGGGCTGGGGGGAGTATCGCCATCCGCCGGCGGGGTTCTGGGCGCGGAGGATGACGTCGACGGCTCGCTTGAGAGCGTCGCGCAGTTCGTCGCGGTTGCTCATGCCCCACACTTCCGACAGCGCCAGCGTCGCCAAGCCGTGCTCATACATGCTGGTGCCCATGTACCCGCGCCGGGTCGCCGACTGGCGCAGCAGGAAGTCCACGCCCTTGTTCATCGTCTCGCCGTATTCCTCGCGGTCGGGGAAGTGGCCCTGGACCATGTACGCCATCAGCGTCAGGGCGGTGGTGGCGACCTTGTACGAGCCCCAGCTTCCGTCGCTCTGCTGGCTCTTCTGGAGAAACTTCAACGCCTTGGCGATAGCCGCCTCGGCGGCGGGGGTCATCTCCGCCACGCCCACTCCCCCAGCGGGGGCCTGCGCCAACGCCGCCGGGCCCATGGCCATCCAGGCGGCCAGAACAACGGCGATGATTCGATACGCGATACGGTATTTCATCGGGGAATCCTCACTGCCTTGCCAGCAGCTCGTAATACGCCATCAGCAGGTCGCGATACTCGCGGGGCAACTCACGCGCAAACGACTGATCCAGCGCCTTGCGATCGGTCCGATCCAGCGGCGCCCAGCGGGAGTTCTTGTCGGTCACGGCCGCGGGGTCCGTGCCGTCGTCGGGCGCTTCGCCGAGCATCTTGCCGCCCATGCGTCCGGCGGGAGCGGGCTTGATGCCCATGGCGATGGCGCTGGCCTTGCCGCCTTTGCCGTCCTTGCCCTTGCCGTCTTTGCCTTTGCCATCCTTGCCTTTGCCGTCCTTGCCGTCTTTTCCATCCTTGGAGTCTTTGGCGTCGGGGCTATCCTTGGAGTCGGCCGACAGGATGTCGGCGAGTTCTTTGAGATCCTTGAGCCCCTGCTTCTGGAGGCCCACCGCCGCGAGCATGTCTCGCTGGGTGATGTCGCGCGAGGCGGTCTGGAGGGGCACGTCGATCTTTCGCTCGTCCATCAGATTGACCGCCCGCTCAAGACGCTCTCGCATCTTGGGGTTGGTCTGTGCCTCGAGGATCGTGCCCAGCAGCCCCTGCAGGCTCGTGACGCGGTCGGCGATTTTTTCCTGTCGGGCGGCCAGGGCGGGGGCATGCACATCGGCCTTGGACGGGTCGCTCAGCGAGGTCTTGGCGATCTGCACGGTTTCGTCGAGCAGGCCCTTCTGCTCGATCATGATCTGGGCAATATTGATGTCGATGGCTTCGCCGGCGGCCAGGGCGTCGGACTGGCGCAGCAGTTCGGTCAGCAGTTCCAGCGCCTGCTGGATCTGCTCGGCGGCGCCGCGGACATGGGCGGCATGGGAGGAGGCGTCCGTGCCGGCGGTCCGCAAGGCCGCCGCGGCCGCCCGCACGTGCGCGCGGTCGGTGGTGGCGATGACGGCGGCCATGTGGTTGAGACTTTCGCCGTTGGCCTCGGAGAGCAGCTTGTTCGACTGCAGGTCGTTGACCAGGGCGCGAAACTGCCCGAGCAGGCGGACCATGTCGCCGCTGACCTTTTCCTGGCGCTGGGCTTCCTGGAGAATGGCGTCAAGCACGCCGGCCAGCGACGGGGACTCGGCCGGCAAGGCAGACGAGGCCGTCTGGCCAAAGAGGCAGCCGGTTGCCAGAGCAAGCACCACGGCACAGCAGATTGTCCGTCGCACGCGTTTCATGATTCGTCTTGCCGCTTTTCACATGGCGACCCGGTTCGCGTGTCGCCATGCCACCCGGCTTGCCCAGCGGTCACTGCCTGGACAGCAGTTCGTAGTACGCCTTGAGCAGGTCGCGATACTCGCGGGGCAGTTCGCGGGCGAATGATTCTTTCAGGGCCTTGCGTTCGGTCCGCTCCAGCGACTCGGCGTCGGAGTTCTTGTCTTCGGGTCGGTCGCCGTAAACGGTCGAGCTGGCCACGCCGAGCATTCCCCCGCCCATGGGGCCGGCCTTGGAGCCCGGCTGCATTCCCATGCCCTGCCCCATGCCCTTGCCCTGGCCTTTGCCTTGGCCTTTGCCCTCGCCTTTGCCTTCGCCTTGGCCTTCACCCTGGCCTTCACCTTGCCCCTCACCCTGGCCTTCGCCCTGGGCCATGGCGTCCATTTCGGCCTGCATGGCGGCCAGTTCGGCGGCCATGGCGGCTTCGGCGTCGCGCATGGCGTGTGCGGCGGCGGTCTGCTGCTGCTCGGCGAGGGATTTTTCAGCCTGTTCCATAGGCGCTCCCGGGCCGCCGGGCTTGCTGCCCGGTGCGCCGCCGGCCATCGGAGGCCGGTCGCGCGGCGGAGCGGGCGGTCCGCCCTTTCCGGCGCCGGTATTAGAGCCGCCACCCTTCTTGCCGGCGCCGCCCTTCTTGGCGCCTTGCTTGGCGGCGGATTCCTTTTCGTCTTCGTCCTCATCGCCCTTGGCTTTTTTGGCGGTGCTGGGCTCGCCCTTTTCCTGGGGCGGTCCGTCCTGGGGCGGGTTGGGCTTCTGAGCCTTGGCCTTGTCCTTGGCGGCCTCCTCAAGCTGCTTGCGGATGGCTTCCTGTTCCTTCTTGAGGGCTTCGGCGTCTTTCTTGAACTGCTCGGGGTTCATGCCCTCGGTCTTCTCGCGGAGTTTCTTCTCCGATTCCATCAGCGAGGCCATCTGCTCCATCGCCTGCTGCATGGGCGACTGGGGCGACTCGTTGAGCATCTTCTCGATGGCCTTGAGCGTATCGAGGACCTGCTTCTGGTCGGTGACCGCGGGGATCATGTCGCGGCGGTCGATGTTGCGGGCGGCGGCCTGGAGCTTGGCGTCGACTTTCTCCTGCTCCATGGCGGCGACGGCCTTGCTCAGCTTGTTCTTGACGTTGGGGTCTTTCTCGCCGTCGCGTGCCTGCTGGAGGAGCTTCTGGAGCGTTCCGGCGCGTTCGGCGAGTTTCTCCTGCTCCTGGGAGAGCTTGGCCGGGTCCTGCGAAATCTTGGACGGATCGATGAGCATCTCCCGCCCGACCTTGATGCTGACGGCCGTGACGCGCTCCTGGGCCTTGATCAATTGTCCCAGCTCAAAGCCGACCATTTCGGCGGCCGCCAGGGCATCGGCCTGGCGAAGCAGGTCCGTCAGGCGCGTCAGGGCGAGTTGGATCTGCGCGTCGGCGGCCTCGACGCTGGTATTGCGGGCGGCGGCGTCGGTTCCGGCTTTGCGGAGGTGTTCGGCGGCCACTCGCACGTGCCGGCGGTCGGTATTGCCGATCACGTCGGCCATGGCGATAAGCGTCTTGCCGTTGGCTTCGGACATGAGTTTGTTAGCCTGCAGGTCGTTGACCAGCGAGCGGAAATCGCCGAGCAGTCGGACCATGTCGCCGCTGACGCGTTCCTGGCGCTGGGCTTCCTGGAGGATGGCCTCGAGGGCCTGCATCAGCTCGCCCGATCCGCTGGAGGGCGTGGGGGCCTGGGCGCCGGCCGTGGCGGCCAGAACGCTCAGCACCATCGCAAAGATTATGATCCTTGGCATAGTCCCCTCTCCTTTACTTTCGTGTCAGAGCCCATAGTCATGCTGCTATGGACGCTTGGGCTCGCCGCCGGTTCCCGGAACCTTCTGGGGCGCCGGTTGGCTTGTCGCGCCGCCGAGCCCCTTGACGGCCTCAACGGCAATCTTTTCTTCCTTATGGACGCCCTGGATGGCCCGCACCAACCGCTGCCTCTCGTCGAGGACCCATCGCAGATAATCTTCGGCCGACAGAATCGTCAGGCGCCGCACGTCGGATCGCCCGAGGCCGGGCCCGGCGGCGCCCTGGCGGTTGTCCTGCACCTCGATGCAGTATCGTACGACATCGCCGGCCTTGAGCGTCGGCAGGGCCTCGTCGATCTTCCAGGTCAACGCGCCGCCGCCTTCCTTTTCATTGTCCTTGAAGACGACGATGCGCTGGGCCTTTTCCGGAACCGTCGCCTTGCCGTCTTTGCCCTCGACGGCGTAGACCAGCCTCGCCTCGATCAGACCGAAGTCGTCGCGGCAGTTGAAGGTCATGCTCACGTCCTTGCGGGCGGTGGCCTTTTCGTCTTCAGCCGGCTGCGTCAGAACCACCGACGGCGCGTTGTCGGGCACGATCTGGATGGTGTAGCGCACCTCGGGCTTGTAGGCGAATCCATAGTCCTTGTCGACCAGGCTGAATCCGTACGAGAAGTTCTTCTCCGGCGTCAACTCGGCCTTGGCGATCAGGTTCTTGTCCGACAGCGCCATCGCGGCCGGGGCTCCGGCGTCGGGCACCATGTCGATCGATGCCAGGGGCCGGTCGCTGACGATCTGCCAGGTGATCCGCGAACCGGACAGCACCTGCAGGCTCAGCAGCTCGCTCGCCTGGGGCGGTTGCTTGGTGTACGCCGGCAGCGTGACCCAGACCTTCATGTCCAGGTGCGGCGGCGGAACGACCTTGACGAAGTACTCCCGCGACAGCGCGTCGCCGGCGCGGTAGCGGTAGTAGAAGCTGCCGTACAACTCGCGCGTGCGGTACGAGAACTCGCGCTTGCCGTCGCGCGTGGCGCCGCCGGCAACGGAGATGGTCTCCTTGTCGCCGTCGACGGGGCGGATGATCAGCGTGGCGTCGTCGGGCAATTCGCCCCCGGCCTCGGCGCCCAGCGTCGCGGTGCGTCCCTGCTGGACGACCAGGTCGCCCTTGAGCAACTGGATCGTCGTGCGCGTGGGATAGCCCGTCTGGGCGCCCAGGAGGCGCTGGAAGAAGATGTTCGCCACATCGCTGCGGATGTATCCCGCCGCCAGCACCACCGCCGCGGCGGCGATCGAGTACGTCGCGATCTTGCGCAGGCTGCGGAAGCGCACGATCTTTCCGAAGTCCAGCGGCTGGGCCTGCTCGACGGCCTGGCGGCACATGGCCGCGACCAGGCTGGGGCTCATGCCCGCCGACGCCGCCGGGGCCGTGTGCAGTTGCACGTACGACACCAGCAGGCTCTTGAGCTGCGGATAAAGCCTCTCCACCTGCAGCGCCACGCGCACCGGGTCGAAGCGGCGCACGCCGCGCCACCAGGTCTGATACAGGATCCAGCCGACGAGGGCGATGTTGCCCGCCACCAGGGCGTAGCGCCATCCGGCGCCCAGGTCGAGGCTCCAGTCCAGCGCCACGTCGAGCAGGATCAGGGCCGCCGCGGCCATCAGGAGATAACACACGCCGCGCGTGGCGAGGAATCGCCGCTGGCGTCGCCAGGCGCCGGTGAGGCGTCGTCGCACGCCGCGATGGATTTCTCCGGTCGGGGCGTCAGGTTGAGTGGTCAGTTCGCTCATAGTTCTCACGCACCGCTACACCAGGTGATACCGCCGGCGCAGGTACCATTCCGACCCGGCCAGCAGAACAAGCATCACGTACACAGGCCAGAAGTCCCAAAGGTCCTTGGGTTTTCGCTCGATGATGGTCCGTCCCTTGCTTTCGAGCAGGCCCGCCAGCGCCGGCCACTCGCGAACCGTCAGGTAGCGCCCGCCGGAGAGGTCGGCCATCTTTCGCAGCAGGGTTTCCTGCATGGCCGGTTCAAGCTGCTCGTAGTCGGTCGCCGTGGCGACGATATCGACGCTGTTGGCGAAGCGGCTGTCCTGCCCGCCGGCGCGGAGCTGGTAGGTCCCCTGCTTCTCCAGCCGCATGGAACCCTGGAAGAGGCCCGGGCTGTTGGCCACGGGGGTCAGTTCGATTTCCTTGGTTTCCAGAACCGCCTTCTGGGCGTTGGGGGCTTTCTCATCGACCGCGACGGTGTCGCGATAGATGACGTACCGCTTGGCCATCGAGGGGGCGAAGGAGTCGTCGAGCACGTTGGTGATGATCGAGACGGTCTCGCCCGCGCGGAACTCGGGGCGCTCGACGGTAATGTGAATGCGCTTGTTCTCGCCCAGCAGGCGCGACAGGGCCAGGAACTGGATCGCCTGCCCCCAGAACTTGGCATGGTAGCGGTCGCCCAGCTTGTAGCGCATGCGCCACAACTGGTCGGTGCCGACGAACATCGACTTGCCGGTCCCGAAATACTGCCAGGCGATCAACGGGTAGGCTCCGGCCCCGTGCTCGGTGGCGGGCAGCTCCACCAGCACGTTGGCGGCGGGCTTGGCGCCCTCCAGGCGCGGCAGGCGGTGGAGCGACTTGAGCAGCGACCAGACCAGGTCGTTGCCCTTGTCGTCGGCCTCGACCATCGTGAACGACCGCTTGCCGGCGGGGGTGACGATGGCGGAGAGGTCTTTGGGAATGTTCGAGATGAAATCTCGCGTGATCTTGACGGGCAGCGCCTCGGCCAGAGGCTTGCCGTAATAGCTCGAGGGCATGTAGCGTTCGCCGGCCAGCACCAGCAGCGACCCGCCGCGTTTTCGGACCAGGTCGACGATGCGTTCCTGCTGCGGGCGGTTGAAGAACCATTCCTGCACTTCGCCCAGGATGATCAGGTCGTAGGCGAAGGCCTCCTCGTCGGTGTCGGGGAAGCGGCTGATGTATTGCGGCGAGGCGGCGGCCAGGTCCGGGTCGCCCTGGGTCATGAGGAACTTGACATCCAGTCGCGGGTCTCGCAGGAGCACCACGCGGAGGTAGCGGTACTCCCAGCGGGGCTTGCCCTCGACGTAGAGCACCTTGATCTTCTGATTGATGATCTTGATCGGTCGCTCGATGATGTTGTTGGCGACGGAGGCTTCTTCTTTGCGCGGGTCGATGCTGACCGACAGCTTGGCCGTGGCGCCGCGCCCCTCGGGGACGGTGAAGGGCACGTCGACAAATCGCGGTTGATCGGTCAGCGTCACCGCCGCGCGGGCCAATTCCTGCCCGTCGAGCTTGAGCAGCACGTCGACGCTCGTGTCGCGATAACCGTGCGAAAAGACCTGCACGCGGGCGGTGACGATGTCCTTGGGGAAGACCGCATCGGCCACGATCAGCGACCGCACGCCGACGTCCTGCGGGGCCTGCAGACCGATGCCCGTCACGAAGAGCGGCACATCCTGGTCTTTGAGCCAGGCGGCGACCTCCTGCGGATCATCGCTTTCCTCGTTGAACGCCCCGTCGGTCAGCACCACCACGCCGGCCATCGGCTGGCCGCTGTACTCGTTGATCATGTCGCGAATGGCGACGGCGCCGCGGCTCTTCTTATCGGCAGCCTGGACGGCGCCGAGCAGACCCTTGGCTTTCTCCACCGCGGCCGACCCGTCCTTGCTCTCGACGGAACTGATGCTTTCGTTCTTTTCGCCGAAGGCGTACAGCTTGACGTTGCACTGGGAAGCCAGGCTCGGCAGGATGCTGGTCAGCATCGACTTGGCCAGGGCGATGCGCGGCTGCGAGACGCTCTCGGGCGTGGCCGCGGCGGACGGGGCGGGAATGATCTTGGCAAACGCGGTGGCGGCGGCCTCAATGTCCTTGATGATCGGTTCCTGGACGCCGCGCAGCTCGGGGCATCGGACGGTGGTCAGGCCGCCTTCCTTTTCGAGCTTTTGCAGGGTGGCGTCGAGCCCCTTCTGCCGCTGGGCGAGGCTCTGGAGGCGTCCCTGGAATTGTCCGGCGGCGGCCTGGTCGGGGCCGGTCATGCCGGTCTGGCGGCAGAGCTTGGCGCTTTCTTCGAGGGCGGCGACGGTTTCCCGCGAGGGCGCCAGCGCTTCGGCGGGGCGCGACTGACCGAGGCGGTCGCTGGTGCGCCGCGCCAACCGCAGCGCCGTCGCCAGCGATTCCTGCACCCCGGGCAGGACATACGGCGTCTTGCCCATCGCCATCGCGCCGTCAGCGACTTCCTCGCCGGCGACTCGCTTGTCGACGATGTTCATGCTGGCCGAGCGGTCCACCAGCACCAGCAGGTTGCGCGAGAGGGTGTTCTTACGCTCCAGTTCCATGATCGGACCGAACAGCATCACCAACAGCACCGCGTAGATCACGGCGCGGCAGAGACCCAGGCCGATTCGCTTGGCCGGCGAGAGGCTGCTCTCGCGCGAGTAAAGGTAGATCGCCAGCGCGGCCGCCAGGATGATGCAGATCGCCAGCGCCACCGCCGGAAGCGGGCTGCTGAAGGCCACGCCCTTGTACTCGTAGCCTTCCACGCCTAACCATTGAAGGACCGTATTGGCTGTCATCATGTTCAAATCACATCACTCGCGATCAAAGCGTCGCTTTGGTTGCCAGGTAGCCCCTGCCGGTCGCGGACACGTTGCGCGCCATGCGCCACACGAAGAACCGGGCCAACCCGGCCTCGACCAGCAGGGCGATCAGCGCCAGCAGCAGCAGGGTTCGCCACAGTTCCCGCCCCATGCGGGCCTGGCGGGCGATGGTCTGCAGGTCGTCGCCGGGGTCCACCACGCTGACGGGGACCTCGTCCATCGCCTCGCCCAGCGCACCGCCGCGCAGGACGGCGATGGCGGATTCGCCCCCATCCACGTTCACCACCCGCTTGAGCGGCGGGGCCTTGTCGGAATACTGCACCGTGTACAC
The DNA here is from genome assembly GCA_039680605.1 of Planctomycetaceae bacterium. Lineage (NCBI taxonomy): Bacteria > Pseudomonadati > Planctomycetota > Planctomycetia > Planctomycetales > Planctomycetaceae > Planctomycetaceae bacterium. The sequence continues at coordinate 74,734 of JBDKTA010000065.1, forward strand.
GCCCGGAACCGCCGCATATTCCAGGATCACGGCCTTTTGCCCGTCCCGGTCCGTCAGGCGAACCTGCGTCTCCAGCCCGGCCGGGTCGCGCACCGCCAGGCTGGGCGAGGCCGGCGTGACCGGCAGCTCGAACGCCAGCGGCTGACTGACGCGACCGGCCGTCTCGAACGCCTTTCGCGACAGCCACGTCACGCCCTGCTGAACCATCATGAGATAGACGGGCTGCTTGGGCAGGGTCGTCCAGTCGCAGTCGGCCGAGGAGGTGAACGCCACCACGCGTCCGCGACCGAAGGGCTGATCGGCGACCAGCACGTCGTTGCCCGGCGTCAGTCGCACCAGGGTGCGAGCCTCTTTGCGGGCGGTGGCCTTGACATAGCGCCAGAAGCGGATGTCGTCGCCCCACTGCTGGCGCGGGATCGACGTAAAGATGCGCGTCAGCGGCGTGTCAGGCATCTCAGGGGCGATTTCCCAGCCCTTTTGCCCCGCCGCGGCCGCCGCCCGCTCGGTGGCGGCGCCGACAGCGGAGCCCAGTTCCACCGGCAGCAGCGGGCGGTCTTCGCCATCGCGGAACTGCACGTTGAACAGGGCGGCGTTGGTCTTGCTTCCCAGGAATACCATCAGACCGCCGCCGCCGCGGACGTACGAGCCCAGCGCCAGCGTCTGGGTGCGGGACAGTTCGGGCACGTTGGCCATGATCACCGCGTCATAGGTCGAGAGGGTCGTCACGTCGAGGTTCCCGGGGGACACCACGCTGACATTCACGCCGCCGCCGGGCCCCATCGGCGCCAGGGCGCCGGCGAGGTAGCTGGCGTCGCCCTTGAAACGTTCCTCGGACGGGTCGCCGTCGACGCACAGCACGTTGACGCTCTCGCGGATGTCGGCGATGGCGTAGCGGATGTTGTCCACCGCCAGGGCGTCGACGTCGATCTTGGCGCTGACGGCGAACGTTCCGGCCTGGCCGAAGTTGGCAAACAGCGGCACGGTGGCGGCTTTGCCCGGTTCGATCCGCTCGATGACCTTCTGATCGACGGGCACGCCGTCGACCAGCAGCCGCACGGTGACGTTGTTCTGGGCCTCTTTACCGGCATTGAGCACGTCGGCGACGTAGCGTGCGGTGGAGCCTTTTCGCAGGATGCCCGAAGCCACTTCCAGGCGGGTCAGACCGAGGTTGTCGGCCTTTTCCGGACCGACGGCCGCCAGGAAAATGCGGGCGAAGTTGTCCAGCGATTTGATGCTGTTTTTGGCCCCGTCGGAGAGCTTGCCCCAGGAGACGGTCTGGGCGTCGGTGATGAGGTAGCACTGTTTGGAGGGGGCCTTCATTTCCTTGGCGAGGGTGACGATCTGTTCGAGGCACTGCTCGATGTTGAGCGATTCGTTGGTGGGGGTCAGGGCCTTGAGGACCGCCTCGGCGCGTTCAGGATCGTAGGCGACGTTTCGCAGCTTGATCTGGGGGCGTTCGCCCATCAGGACGATCGTGAGCGGGTCGCCGGGGGAGAGGGTGGCGGTGATATCGCGGACGCGCTTGCGCGCCAGGTCGAACCGCGTCTGCTCGCCGCCTTGGTGAAGCATGCTGAAGGACCCGTCGATGGCGATGATCACGCCGGCCTTGCCCTCGCCGCCGCCCAGGGCCGACGAGGAGGACGGCGAAAGCACCAGCCGCCCCATCGCCAACGCGATCAGCGCCAGCGCCAGGCACCGCAGCAGCAGCAGGATCAGGTCTTCCAGGCGCATGCGCTTGGAGCGCACGACCAGGGCCCGGCGCAGCAGTTCCATCGCCGCCCACATCACCTTGCGGGAGCGGTAGCGGCTGATGAGGTGGATGATGATCGGCACGGCGACGCCGGCCGCAGCCAGCGGGCCCCACAACCAGAATGAGTTAAGGAATGACATAGGGGCGGCTGTTAACTCCCGACCACGTGCGGGTCGTCGACCGTGACTTCACACGGAAGGCGAACCGCCACGTCGAAATCCACTTCGAGTTTCAGTTCGACGCCCGCCTGGGCCTCAAACGCCACGATCACAGGCTCTGCCGCCCCGGGGGCGACGGCCTGGTCGAAGAGCATCTTGTCGCCCTGGCTGAGGCGCACGCGCGCCGGACCGCGGGACCCTTCGGTCATCGCCACCGCGGCGCGGAACTGCAGTTTGCCCCCGGACGTCGCGGGCAGCTTCCAGGCCATGACCGTTCGCGGCCAGATGTGCAGCCGCGTAACGCTGCGGGCGGCGGAGGCGTCGTCGCCGGCTCGGAGGTGCTCGGTCCTGGGCGGGTCTGCCGGGCGGCGAATCAGCGGGTACGTCTGCAGCGAGGCGGGCTCCAGGTCGGCCAGCCACGTCACCGACGAGCCTCGCTTGCGAAAGCCCAGCCACGCCTGGGGGGCGATGGTCAGGTTGCCCAGCACCGGATGCGCCAGCGTCAAGCCCGCGGCAGTGGCCTGCACCGGGCCGTAGAGGATGCTTCCGTCGGCGAGGGTCAGTTCGTCGCCCGCCGCGGGAGCGGGGGCTTCCTTGGGGGCTGCCGGCATGTAGCGGCTGATATCTTTCTTGTCCATCGGCACGGCGCCCAGGGCGGTGTCGACGGTGGCTTTGTCGTCCTTGATGCTGATGAGCGTTCCGGGAACCGGCGCGCCCCGCACGCGGTAGAGCGTGCCTTCCTTGGCAGGCTTGGGCAGGGGCAGGCCGGCGACGAAATCGACAGCCTTGAGCGTCGCCAGATCGAGGGTGCGTTTGCCCAGCAGCGGCGACTCGATGGTGATCTTGCCGTCGGCGGCTTCGATGATCTTTCCGGCCCAGGTTTCGCCGTTGTTGAGGTGAACGGCCTCGCCCGCCGCGGAGGGGGGAACCTTCGAGTTCACCATCAGCAGCACCGCGTCCCACTTGACGTTGGCGCCGCCGACCTGGATGGCGGCGTTCTGCAGCGCCAGGTCGCCGCGTTGCCATCCGGCGCCGGTCAGGACGGTGCCCGCGTCGGCCGCGACCGACAACATCGCCACCGCCGCCAGCACGACCGCACATATCTGTGTGGCATGGGCGTCTCGCCCATGCTCTTTCTCTGTGGCATGGGCGTCTCGCCCATGCTCTTTCTCTGTGGCATGGGCGTCTCGCCCATGCTCCCCGACCCGCACGGGCCAGACGCCCGTGCCACACATTGCCGATTTGATGGTCATTTCTGGGTGCTCCGGATCTGGCCGATCAGGTAGGCCGACAGCACCTCGTCGATCGGGCGCGAGGTATCAACCAGCACGTAGTCGATCTTGCTGCGCTCGCACGCGCGGCGGACCTGCGTGAGGAACTTGTCCAGTTCCTCCAGATACGCCGCCCGAATGCGTCGCGGTTCGGTGAGGATCTCGTCCGGCGCCTCCAGGCCCATGAACCGCCACGTGCCGTCGAAGGGAAAGTTCAACTCCGCCGGGTCGAGCATGTGGAAGACCGTGACGTTGTGGCCGCAGAACCGCAGGTGGTCCAGGCCCTTGACGAAGTCTTCCACGTTATCGAACAGATCGCTAAAGAGCATCACCAGCCCGCGGCGCCGCATGCGCATGGCCAGTTCGTGAAGCTGCGCGGCGATGTTGGTCTTGGGTTGGGGGGCGGCCTTTTCCAGCTCATGGGCGATATCGCGGATGGTGCTGGAGGCGCCCTTGGGGTGAATGTACTGGCGGATGGCGTCGTCGAAGACGGCCAGGCCCGCCGAGTCTCGCTGCTGCACGATCAGGTACGCCAGGCTGGCAGCCATGAACTTGGCGTATTCGAGCTTGGAGGTCTTGCCCGAGGAGTATTCCATGGACGTGCTGGCGTCGAGCAGCAGCACGGCGTCGAAGTTGGTCTCGGCTTCAAAGAGCTTGACGTAGTAGCGACCGGTCCGCCCGTAGACGCGCCAGTCGAGGTGGCGGAGGTTGTCGCCGGGAACGTACTGGCGATGGTGTACGAACTCGGTGGAGAAGCCCCGCAGGGGGCTCTTGTGTACGCCGACGCGCAGCCCTTCGACCACCTCGCGGGCCACCAGGTCCAGCGAGCCGATCTTCTGGATGATCTCCGGATCCAGGTACCGCAGTTTCTGACGTTCGTGGGAATCCATTATAAAAACAGATCCTCGATCCTCGATCCTAGGTCCTCGGGTCGTCGATTCGTCACCTAGGATCGAGGACCTAGGACCTAGGATCTGTTGTTACACAGCGGCCTTTTCGTACAGGCGTTCGTCGGCCGGCACCGCTTCCAGCAGCTTGCGGACGATGTCGTCGGCATTGAAGCCTTCCGACTGGGCCGCGAAGTTCAGGATGATGCGGTGTCGCAGCACCGGCAGGGCGACGGCCTGGATGTCTTCGATGGACACGTGGTATCGTCCGCGGAGCATGGCGCGGGCTTTGCCCGCCAGGACCAGGAAGATGCTCGCGCGCGGTCCGGCGCCGTAGGTGAGCCACTGCTTGGCGAAATCCATCGCCTCGGCGCCCTTGGGGCGCGTGCCCCGGACCAGGCGGGCGGCGTAGTGGAAGATGTGGTCGGCCACCGGCGCCCGCTGCACCAGGTCCTGCAATGACAGGATTTCTTCCTGGCTGACGATGGTGTCCAGCGTCGTCTTGTGGCTGCCGGAGATGCGCTTCATGATCTCGATTTCTTCGGCGTAGCTGGGGTAGTCGACGAAGATGTTGAAGAAGAAGCGGTCGAGCTGGGCCTCGGGCAGCGGGTAGGTGCCTTCCTGCTCGATGGGGTTCTGCGTGGCCAGCACGAAGAACGGCTCGTCGAGGCGGAAGTCTTCGCCGCCGACGGAGACCTTCTTCTCCTGCATCGACTCCAGCAGCGCCGCCTGCGTCTTGGGGGGCGTGCGGTTGATCTCGTCGGCCAGGATGATGTTGGCGAAGACCGGGCCCTTGGCGAACATGAACCGCCGCTTGCCGGTCTCGGGGTCATCCTGGAGAATTTCCGTACCGGTGATGTCGGAGGGCATCAAGTCCGGCGTGAACTGGATGCGCTTGAACGACAGCGACAGGCACTGCGCCAGCGAGCTGACCAGCAGCGTCTTGGCCAGGCCCGGAACGCCCACCAGCAGGCAGTGCCCGCGGGCGAAGATCGAGATCATCATCTCGTCGATCACCTGGTCCATACCGACGATGATCTTGCGCAGTTCTTCGAGGATGCGGGCGTGGGCTACGCCCAGCCGCTCCACCGCCTTCACGTCATCCTGACTCATTGCCGGTTGCTTGCTGCTCTCGGTCGCCATGAAAAGCTCCTTAAGGGGGCGTCCACTGCCGGTATGCACCTCGCTGGCTCGCCCGGATTGCCTCCTATCTTCAACTTGCCGCCCAAGGCGGAGTTTCTGGAAAAAAGAAAAATCAAATTTGCCCCCGGTCGAGCATGTCCGATTCGCGAACATGGCCGCACCCCCTGCGACAGCAGCAAACGCAGATAAACGCGATAGGATATTGCGGATTGCGCTTCTGTCGCCGATAAATTGAGCCGCTGAGGTCGCTGAGGACGCTGAGGATATAAGAAAATAAACAACTTCTTCTTTCCTCTGCGTCCTCAGCGACCTCAGCGGCTGATTTGTTCTCCTTGAAAGGAAGAGAGCCCCATGGCCAAGGAAGTTAAAGAAAGCCCAGCCGTCGTCGCCGACCGCAAACGCCGCATGAAATGGTGGAACGACGCCCGTCTGGGCATGTTCATCCACTACGGCCTGTACTCCCAGCTCGGGCGCGGCGAGTGGGTCATGAACCGCGAACGCATCCCCGCCGAGCAGTATCAGAAGCTCGCCGACACCTTCGCCCCCAAGCCCCGCTGCCCGCGGGAGTGGGCCGCCCTGGCGAAAAAAGCCGGCATGAAGTACATGGTCATGACCACCAAGCACCACGAGGGCTTCTGCCTCTGGGACTCCGCCCAGACCGACTTCAACTCCATGCAGCGCGGGCCGCGGCGAGACATCGTCCGCGAATACGTCGACGCCTGTCGGGAGTACGGGCTCAAGATCGGCTTCTATTACTCCCTGATGGACTGGCATCATCCCGACGGCGCCAACTGCTACCATGACGCCGCCGCGGGGCGGCGGTTCCTGGACTTCACCCAGGGCTGCGTGCGCGAACTGATGAGCAACTACGGCAAGGTCGACATCCTCTGGTATGACCTGGCCTGGCCCTTCGGATCGGCGGCGGCCTGGGAAGCCGACAAGATGAACGCCATCGCCCGCCGCCTCCAGCCGCACATCATTATTAACAACCGCTCCTACGCCCCGGAAGATTTCGGCACGCCCGAGGGGCACGTGACCGCCGAAGCCGTCGGCCGCGCGTGGGAGTCGTGCATGATCGTCAACAGCGGCTGGTGGGGCTACGTGCCCCTGCCCGCCGACGAGTGGCTCACGCCCCAGGCCATCCTCCGCCTGCTCAACCAGGCCGTCGCCGGGGCGGGCAACCTGCTGATCAACATCGGACCGATGGCCGACGGGTCCGTGCCCCCCGAGGCCGCCGACCGCCTGACCAAACTGGGCAAGTGGCTGGGCGTCTACGGCGAGGCCGTCTACGGTAAGCTCGACCGCGTCGAGCGGATGGACGGCCTGTCGTGCGGGTTCTGGAGCCGCCGCGGCAACACGATGTACGCCTGGATCACCCGCTGGCCCGGCCGCGAGCTGGCCATCGGCGGGCTCAAGACCAAGGTCAAGGCCGCCACGCTGGTGGGCAGCAACAAGAAGCTGGCCTTCACGCAGACGGCTGACCGCCTGGTGATTGGCCCCCTGCCCGCCAAGTGCCCCGACCGCTGGTGCAACACGGCCCTGATCAAACTCGACTTCGCCGGCAAGCCGGCCCAGTTCCTCGGCGCGGGCCTGGTCGACATCGGCGTGTGAGAGACAACGGAAGAATGGAAGGATGGAAGAATGGAATATTGGGTTCGGCGATGGATCCCATTCCTCCATCATTCCATCATTCCATCATTCCATTATTCCCAAGGATGAAGAGGAGATACGAGTATGCCGAAGAAAGCCCAGGTTAAAGAGAGTCCCGCCGTCATCGCCGATCGTCAGCGGCGGTTGAAGTGGTGGCGCGAGGCGCGGTTCGGGATGTTCATCCATTACGGCCTCTACGCCCAGATGGGGCGCGGCGAGTGGGTCATGAACCGCGAGCGCATCCCCGTCGACGAGTACGACAAGCTAGCCGATACCTTTGCCCCCAAACGCGGCTGTGCCGATGAATGGGCCGCGGCCGCCAAGGCCGCCAACATGAAGTACGTCGTGCTGACGACCAAGCACCACGAAGGCTTCTGCCTGTGGGACACCCAGCAGACCGACTTCAACTCGGTCAAGCGCGGCCCCGGGCGCGACATCGTGGCCGAGTACGTCGCCGCCTGCCGCAAGGCGGGCCTGCGCGTCGGGCTCTACTACTCGCTGATGGACTGGCGCCACGCCGACGGCGCCAAGGCGTACAACAACGAAAAGGCCCGCGCGCGCCTCGTCGACTTCACGCACAACTGTGTGCGCGAACTGATGACCAATTACGGCAAGATCGACGTGCTGTGGTACGACGTCATGTGGCCGCTGAAGACCGCCGACCGCTGGCGGGCCAGCGAACTCAACGCCATGGCGCGCAAGCTGCAGCCGGATATCCTCATCAACAATCGCACCGGCCTGCCGGAGGACTTCTGCACGCCCGAGGGGCACATCAAGCCCGAGGAAGGCAAGGCGTGGGAATCGTGCATGACGTTCAACGGCTCGTGGGGCTACGTGCCGATGGCGCCGGAGGAATGGCTCTCGCCCAAGAAGGTGCTCGAGATGCTCCGCCAGTGCGCCAACGGCGGGGGCAACCTGCTGCTGAACATCGGTCCCGAGGGCGACGGCGCCGTGCCGGCGCTGGCGATCGATCGGATGACGCGCGTGGGCAAGTGGCTGCGCCAGTACGGCGAGGCCGTCTACGGGCAGTTCGACCCGATCAAGGAACTCGAAGGCTGGGCAGGCATCGGCTGGTGGTCGCGCCGCGGCAACCTGTGCTACTACTGGATCACGGCAGTGTGGCCGGGCCAGTCGTTCAGCATCGGCGGGCTGCTGACCAAGGTTAAATCGGTCAAGCTCATGCCCACCGACAAGCCCCTGCCCTTCACCCAGACCAAGGACCGCCTGCTGATCCAGGGCCTGCCCAAAACCTGCCCCGATAAGAACTGCGATGTGGGCATGCTGAAAATCGAGTTCGCCGGCGAGCCCAAACAGCGCCTCGGCGAAGGAACCGTGTATTACAAGGCGTACTAAGAAAGAGTTACGTCCACGAATGTCACGAATGACACGAATGAAGAAGAAACTTACCACCGAGGCACAGAGAGCACCGAGAAAAGAAGAAAGACGTCTGTGAAGAAACAAAAGAACAACGTTTTCTCCGTTTCCTCTGTGCCTCTGTGGTAATTCCCGTTGTTTCCCCATTCGTGTCATTCGTGACATTCGTGGACGTAACCGGAGCGCAGCATGGCTAAGAAGAAGAAAACAGGCGGAGCGGCGGATCAGCAGCATGCGGTCATCGGCAATGCCGAAGGAACGACGGCCGCAACTTACCAGCGCACGACGCACCCCGACGCGCAGTGGTTCGCCAATGCAGGGCTGGGGCTGTTCCTGCACTGGGGCATCTCCACGGTGCACGGCAAGGGCGACCTGTCCTGGGCGATGATGCAGGACACCCCCTGGGACCGGCACGTCAACGGCGAGAATCACCTGACGCCGCTGGAGTACTGGAAGCTGGCCGAGCGGTTTAATCCGTCCAGGTACGAACCCGAAAAGTGGCTGGCGCCCGCCGCGGCCGCCGGCTTCACCTACGCCGTGCTGACCTCACGCCACCACGACGGGTACGCGCTGTGGCCGACGAAGCACGGCGAGTTCTCCACCGCCACCCACATGGGCGGGCGCGACCTGATCGGCCCATACGTCGAGGCGTGCCGCCGCACCGGACTCAAGGCCGGCCTGTACTACTCACCGCCGGACTGGTACTACCGCCGCAAGTTCATGTCGTTCCACGCCACGAACCTCTGCGACTACTACGAAGGCATGGAAGCCACCGGCCAGGACTGGAAGATGTGCAAGCTGCCGGCCAAACCCGAGGGCTTCGAGGACCGCTACGTGCAGCAGGTGCATGACCAGCTCGTCGAACTGCTCAGCGACTACGGCAAGATCGACGTGCTCTGGTTCGATGGCGGGCCGGCGTGCATCACCATGGAAGAGATCCACGCCCTTCAGCCGGGCATCGTGGTCAACCCCCGTGCGCACGGCTTCGGCGATTTCTCGACGGCCGAGGGCGGCGACCCGGGCGCCCGCCCTGCCGGCTGGTGGGAGCGATGCGACCTGTGGAGCCGCGGCGGATGGGCGCACACGTGCTATCCGTACTTCTCGACCAGCCGCATCCTGTCGATCCTGGCCCGCACGCGCGCCTGGGGCGGCAATCTGTTGATCAACGCCGGCCCGACGGCCGAGGGCAACATGCCCCCGCAATACTTCGAGAAGCTCGGCGAACTGACCGGCTGGCTCACCCACAGCGGCGAGAGTGTGCTGGGCACAGAACCGGGCTGCTGGCCGGACAAGGCCACCGTCCCCATCACCACCCGCGGCGACACGTGGTACATGCACTACATCGACCCCGGCGTCGACGGCGCGACCGTCGAGGGCATCACCAAGCCCGAGTCGATCAAGCTCCTGCGCACCGGAAACGACATGCCCTACACCAACTACGACAACGGCCGCCTGCGCGTGACGATCCCCATGGACCTGCGCACGGAACTGGACGACGTGGTAGTCCTGCGAGGGGTCAAGGCGATCTAATATGGAGTGCGGCAGCCTTAGCTGCCGCTTTGGAAGTTGTTGGGCCAAAACCGACGACGAGGACGAGGCCGACGACGAGAACGGGACCTGCGCACCGAGCTCGACGACGTGGTAGCCTTGTATGGGGTAAAGACGCTGTCGTGATTCTTGTTAGCGGCGGAGCTTGCTCCGCGCGTTCGCCGCAAAGCGTCCATCCTGTGTTGCCCGAAGATCGGGGAAACAACCGCGTCGAGCAAGCTCGACCGCTAACCCAACTTCCGCAGTTGGCGACGTAAGTGCTTTATTATCAAGGGCAGCGCCCTGAAAGTCTTCACTACATCGCTACGAAGCAGTCAGCGGCGGGGGCATGATCTTCATCCTCGACGGCAG
>JBDKTA010000066.1 GCA_039680605.1 Planctomycetaceae bacterium
CATCGCCCACGTGTGCGCGTCGCAAGGAACCATTGCAGACCTCCTTGTCTGTCGTGGCTATGATGCCGCGCTATGAATATCATCGGCATAGGCTATGCAAAGTGTTGAGATGTGGGTAAAGGTGAGGGCGTAAGCCCCCGGAACAGCCCTCCCCCCGATATCCAGCCCCGAAGGGGCGGCAGGTTTCGCCGCCCGCAGCGCCCAAAAACCTTCCGCCTCTGCGAGGCGGGAAGATAAAAAAAGACGTTCTCCGGAGGCTTACGCCTCCGGCTAAATCCTGGAGCCTCTTCGAGGCTCACTCAGTTCCCGATTTTGACGCTCACCGCCGCATGGCCCGGAGATCCTCCTTGATCTTGCGGCGGTTGAACCAGATCAGCAGGAAGATGGGATAGGCTATTGCTCCGGCAAGATTGCCGATCGCCACTGCCGCCACAAATCGCAAGTCTGCAGGGCTCGACGGGCCCAGGCAAAGGAAGAAGGGCGAGTCGGCGGCAATGTCAATGCCGCCAACGGCCAGATATACCGCTGCGACGACCAAGTGCATCGGGCCAGCAATCGCAAGGCGCTTGAGCAGGCAGATGGCGCCTATCAGGAGCATCAGATGCAGAAAGAGCCGAATCGCCCCGGCGGTGATCTGCCAATCCGGGTTAACTCTTGTCATGTACTGGAGGGGAAAGAAGGGTTTACCGGTAGCGGCGCTGAGCAGGAGAGTCAGACCCAGCATCGCCCAGATGATTGAGAGAACGCCGACGACAGCCGGCCACGTCGGGCGCGGCGGGGGAGAGGGACATTCCAGTTGCGGAGGAGAGCTCTGGGGCTGTCTGCTCATGTCATGGCTTCCACGTCTTCTTTGATCTTGCGGCGGTTGAACCAGATGATCAGGAAGACCGGATAGGCGATGCCCAGCGGCATGGATGCAAAGCCGATGATTGTTCCGATGCGCAGCGGCGCGGGCATCGCCGCGAAGTCCAGGGCAGCGATCTGGCCGGCCGCGCTGACGGCGGTAATCGCAATCTCCAGAATCGCGTACGCCAGGTGGAGCACTCGAGCCACAGGCCGCCGCTTGAGCAGGCTGATCCCGCCGATCAGCAGCCCTACGGCCAGGACCAGGCTCGCCACGGCGATTATCGTCAGGAAAGCCCCGTACCAGTCCGCGGCATAGTCATAAATGCTCGGACCCCGGTCAAGCCCCGCCGTGAAGCGTTCTGCCAACGATCCGCCGATCCCGCCCAGCACGCCCAGCGACGCCAGGATCGTCGAAATAATGCCGACCACCGTCGGCCACACCGCTCTGCCTTCCGGCAACGGCGCGGGGTATTGCTGGTAGATCGGCGGAGGCAGGCTGGGAACCTGGTCTGTCACAGTCGCTGTCTCCTTCCGCGGCGTCCGCGCGGCGGCCTATTCCTTGATGGGCTTGCCGAGCATGCTCTCGACTTCGGCGAGCTTCTGCTTCATCAGCTCGGGCGTCTTGGCCTCGAGGTTCAGGCGCAGCAGGGGCTCGGTGTTTGACGGCCGCACGTTGCACCACCAGTCGTCGTACTGGATGGTCACGCCGTCGAGGGCGTCGATCTCGGCGTCTTTGTAGCGGGCGGTGACTTCTTCCATCTTGCCCGCTTTGTCTTCGACGCGGAAGTTGATCTCGCCGCTGTGGCTGTAGCGCTGGACGGGGGCTACGACCTGGCTGAAGGGCTTGTTCTGAGCGGCCAGCATGCTCACGACGGTGGCGAAGGCGATCACGCCGCTGTCGCAGTTCCAGTTGTCGCGGAAGTAGTAGTGCCCGCTGAGTTCTCCGCCGAAGACCGCGTGCGTGTCGGCCAGGGCTTTCTTCATGAAGGCGTGGCCGACGCGTTCGCGGCGGGGCACGCCGCCGGCGGTGCGGATTTCTTCGGCGACGGCGCGGCTGGAGCGCAGGTCGAACACGACGGTCGAGCCGGCGTGGTCGCGCAGGAAGTGGCGGCCGACCAGGGCGGTCACCAGGTCGCTGCGGACGGTCTGGCCCTTTTCGTCGATGAACATGCATCGGTCGGCGTCGCCGTCCATGCAGATGCCCAGGTCGGCCTTGTTGGCCAGGACCGCCTTCTTGACCTGGGCGAGGTTGCTCTCGATGAGCGGGTTGGGTTCGTGCGCGAAGCCCTTGCCGATCGTCCAGTTCAGCGGCACCAGCTCGATGTCGCTGTCGGAGAAGATTCGCGGGATGCACTTGCCGCCCATCGAGTTGGAGGCGTCGACGACGACCTTCAGCCGCCGCGGCGTGCGCAGGAACCGCAGCACGTGCTTGCGGTAGTCGCCCCACAGGTCCACGCACTGGGCGGAACTGGCCACCGACGCCCCGCCGGGCATGCGCGTCAGCATCGAGACCATGTGCTTGATCTCGTCGAGCCCCGATTCCTTGCCCACGGGCTTGGCCTTGGCGGCCGAAATTTTGAACCCGTTGTACTCGGGCGGGTTGTGCGAGGCCGTGATCATCACCCCGCCGCAGGCGCCGAGGTGGTTGATCGCGAAGTACACCATCGGCGTGTCGCACATGCCGATGTCGATGCAGTCGATCCCGCTGGCGGTCACGCCGTTGATCAGGGCCGTCATCAGCGACTCGCTGCTGGGGCGCATGTCGTAGCCGACGATCAGGCGGTTGGAACTGCTCATGCCGCGGTCGTACCCCGAGAGCTTGCTGCGCATGTACTGGGCGGTGGCGTGACCGATCCGCCAGGCCAGGTCTTCGGTGACCTCCTTGCCGTAAATCCCGCGAACATCGTATGCCTTGAACACCTTGTCCAGAATCTCAGCGGCCATCGGGACCGTCCTTTCCAATGCCCCAGACGAAATCACGTGGATTATTATGTTTGACGCTGAAAAATCAAATACTTATCTATTATATGTAACCAGTGGGAGGCCGCACGCACAGTAATACAATTACCCCATGGACGGTGCGGGCTTTTGCCGATAAGGAAGAGGTTATGATGAATCGCTTAAGATTAGGGATGATCTCGCTGGCGGCGATGCTGGCGGCGGTGCAGGTCGGTTGCGTCTCTCCCGGTGAAGTCGACCAGGACGTCATCACCCGCTATCAGCAGGCCATGCTCGCCCGGGCGCCCCTGGCACGCGAGGCCGACCAGGGCGTCAAGTCGCTCCAACCGGCAGGGAACACCGGACCGGCCGCCCCCGTCGTCAAAGACGCCGCCGGAAACGCCGCCGTCGCCGTCACGCTCGATCACGTGATCAAGTGGGCCCTGGCCAACAATCCCGACATCGCCGTCGTCAGCTTCGACCCGGCGATCTCCTACGAGCAGATGGTCGCCGCCGCGGCGGAGTTCGACTACGTGCTGTTTGCCAATGCCAGCCACGTTTACACCGACCAGTTCTCGGCGGCCGGACGCAGCAGCGCGGCCATCCCGCGCCCTTCGAAGTACGACGACGTCAGCGTGGGCGTTAGACAGAAAACCGTCACCGGCGCCGAGTGGTCCGCCACCTTCGACGCCCCGCGCACCTACAACGATTCCTTCGCCCCCGGTTTCCACGAGAGCTGGCAGCCGTCGCTGAACCTGACCGTCACCCAGCCGCTGCTGCGAAACGGCTGGCCTACGTTCAACCTCGCCCAGCTCCGCATCGCCCGCGTCAATGAGCGTTTCACCATCGAGCAGTTCCGCCAGACCGTCGAGCAGTCGGTCACCGACGCGGTGGCGGCCTACTGGCAGCTCTACCAGGCCCAGCGCAACGTCGTCATCCAGGAAAGCCTGCTGCGGATGACCGAGGCGACGCTGGAGAAAGTCAAAGCCCGGATGGCCGTCGATGCCACGATCATCCAGCTCTCGCAGATCCAGTCGGCGCTGGAGAGCCGCCGCTCGCTGCTGATCCAGGGGCGCAAGAATTTCGCCGATGCGCAGCAAGCCCTGGCCAGACTGGTCGGGCATCGTCAGGTCAACGTCCTGAACTACAACATCGTTCCCGCCACGTTGCCCGTTACCGCCAAGGTCGAGATCAACACCACCGATCAACTCCTGACCGCCTTGCGCCACAATCCGCAACTGGAACAGGCCCGCCTGTCGCTGGCGGTGGCCGACATCAATGTCGACATCGCCAAGAACCAGGCCCTGCCGCTGCTGAACTTCACGGCAGGCACGTTCATCCAGGGCCAGGGCGGCAGCTTCGGTTCGGGCTGGAGCGACCTGTGGAGCTCGGACATGATCGGCTACAACATCGGTCTGGAGTTTGAGTATCCCATCGGCAACCGCGCCCGCGAGGCGGACCTGCGCCGCCGCCGCCTGGAGCGGTTGAAGTCCATCGCGACGATCCAGGCCAACGCCGACACCATCGCCGTCAACGTCGGCGAACGCATCCGACAGATCAACAACTCCTACGAGCAGGTGAAGGTCCAGGAGCAGGCCCTCCAGTACGCCCGCACCCTGCTGCAGGCGCTGGAAGACAGCGAGATCAAAGGCCGCCTGACCCCCGAGTACCTCAACGTCAAGCTCAACGCCCAGGCCGATGTCGCCCGGGCCGAACTGCTGGTCATCGAGGCGCAAGTCAACTACAACACCGCCCTGATCCAACTGGCCCAGCAGACCGGTACCGTCCTGGAGTTCAATGGCGTGAAGCTGGCCCTGCCCACCATCCCGGGCGGACTGCCCCCCGTCAGGAGCGACGAAGCCACCTGCCCGCAGCGCCTGATCGGCCAACCGGCCATCGCTCCGCCCCAGAAGACCCGCATCCCCCTTGACAGTCGCTGACAGAAGCAGTAATCGGTAGCCCGTAGCCGGTAGCCGGCGGGGGGAACTGGGTGCCGTGGCGTGCAGGGCCGAAGGCCCGGAGAGCCACGATCCTCGAACTGCGCAGTAAGGTCAGATCTGTCAGGGTAGTGGCTAATCCGAAAACTGCATGAACCGCAGAGATCGCAGAGCACGCGGAGAAGCAAATGACTTAAAACAAGACCATCTAAGTCGCTGTCGGCGTTAATTTGAAAAAACAGACTGTCCATGTGGCCCGCTTCCGTAGTCTTCTGTAAATCTTTTCGTTCAAAACACCTCTGCGGCCTCTGCGGTCTCCGCGGTGAAATATCTGGGCTAACCGAAGTGTGGCGTTTGGGATCATGGCTGTCGGTCTTCGCCCTCCCGCCACGGCACCGGTTCGGTTTGAAAGGCGAGCCGTTTCCGGCTGTCGGTTGCGATACTTAAGGGACACGCACAACGGAGCTATGCGTGGCACCCAGGCTGGCGGCTACTGGTCCGTTCCCACGTTGCCCAGTTGGATGATCGCCAATGCCGTGGAAATGTCGTTGGCCACTTCGTAGATCTTGTCCAGCCCCGTCACCAGGAACACGCCCCAGACGTGCGTGTTGATCCCGCACAGGATCAGCCGCCGCTGCGAGCTCATCATCATCTTGCGAAGGCGCAGCAGCTTGGCGACGTTGGAACTGTTGATGAACCCCACGGCAGTGAAGTTGAGCACCACGTCATTGGGCGTGCCTTCCAGACCGTCCATCAGCGCAGAGAGATCCTCCGAAAACTGCGGATCGTCGTTCAGCTCGACAACAGTGATCTCGTCTGACCAGTTCTGGATGCCCATGCTCGTTGCCCTTTCCGGGGGTTATCTGGTAGTCTGGTATATAGTCGGCTTCCACGCAAGTCAACTCGTGAAAAAACAGATCCTCGGTCCCAGGTCCTCGATCCTGGAAAGCATACATGGCGCCGGCGCGGTATTGTTTTCCCCGAGGATCTAGGATCTAGGATCTAGGATCTGTTTCTCCCCCTATTCCAGCGTCAACCGTGTCTTGCCGCCGCGGCAGTTGACTCGCAGCACGCCCTGGCCGCAGAGGAACTCGCGAATGCATCGCCCGGCGAACTCCTCTCGCCAACCCGACGACAAGGCCATGTCCGGCGCGGCGGGCTGTTCCTGCAGCACGCAGCGCACCAGGTCGGCGTAGTCCTTGCGCGTTGCCAGCAGCGACGGGGCCATGTTGCCGCTCAGGCACAGCGACTGCCCCAACGCCGACGCCAGGTCGATGAGCATCTGGTCGACGCTGTCCTCGCTGACGTGTGTGCGGTCCGGCGGCGGGCTGTCGCTCTTCTGCGCCGCTCCGCCGCGCTCGATGGCCGCCATGATCCGCTCGCCGTGCCGCTCGGCCACCGGGCGCGGCAGACCCCGGACATTCCGCACGCCCGCAGCCGTCAGCGGGCGGCTGCGCGCCAGCGCCAGCAGCACCGGGTCGCGAAGGAACGTGCGAGGGGGCAGGTCTTCTTCGGCCGCGGCGCCTTCGCGCCACAACGCCAGCTCCTGCAAAACGGCCAGTTCTTTGCGATGCAGTTGCTTCCAGCCGTGTACCTTGCGGTAGAGCAGCTTGCTGTCGCGGACGTACTGGGCGGGGTGTTCCAGCTCGGCCATCTCCCGCTCCATCCAGGCGCACCGCCCGTACTTTTCCAGCCGCCGCTGCAGTTCGCCGGCGATGGACACCAGGTACCGCACGTCGTCGCGGGCGTAGTCGAGCTGCTGGGGCGTCAGCGGGCGGCGCGACCAGTCGCTGACGGTCTGGTCCTGCATGATCGCCTTGCCCGTCACCGCCTGCACCAGCCGCCCGTAGGAGATGGGGTAGTGCAGGCCGACCAGCCCGGCGGCCACCTGCACGTCGAAGATATTGGCCGGCGTCCGCTGCGACTGCAGGTAGCACAGTTCCAGGTCCTGCTCGGGGGCGTGGGCGATCTTGCGGATCGCCGGGTCGGCCACCAGCTCCCACAGCGGCGCCGTGTCGGTCTTGAGCGGGTCGATCAGCCAGACCGCCCGGTCCGTCGCGACCTGCACCAGGCAAAGCTGCGGCAGATAGCTGCGCTCGCGGATGAACTCGGTGTCGAAGCCAAAGGTCCCCGCGGCCGCCAGCGCGTCGCAGACCTCTCGCAGTGCATCCGGTTTGGCGATGATGTCAACAGTGGTATCAGAGGATTTCATCTCGCCTTCTGTTTTACCATACAGTCCGGTTCTTGTGGGGATTTTCTATCAGTTAGCGGCGGGGCTTGCCCCGCGCGTTCATGGCGACACGCGCAGCGGGGCCTGCCCGCAGGCAGGTCGCCATGGGCAACGGATGAGACAGCCGGCGCTTCCACTTCCTTGCACTTTGTTGTACTTTTCACAGCACTTCGCGGGAAGCACCCAGCCTTACGACCTATGACCTGTGCCCTGCGACCTCCACGGCAAAAGCGGTGCAGCCTATACCGCAATTCCACTTCCTTGCACTTTGTTGTACTTTTCACAGCGGTTTGCGGGGAAGGTAAGCAATTACTATTGCCTTATGGTCGTGCGATAGGGCAGCAGCGTCCCAGGGGCACCGGTGGACAGAATATATCTTTCTGGCTCTTGACGTTTCGCCGATCTTAACTTAAGGTGTCAAGTAATATTCCACTTGTACGTTTGG
Organism: Planctomycetaceae bacterium; assembly: GCA_039680605.1. Classification (NCBI taxonomy): domain Bacteria; kingdom Pseudomonadati; phylum Planctomycetota; class Planctomycetia; order Planctomycetales; family Planctomycetaceae; species Planctomycetaceae bacterium. Next base: position 7,397 of record JBDKTA010000066.1, read on the forward strand.
TGGCAGTTTTCATGTGCGGCAGAAAGTAGCGGAAATCAGTTCTTCAGCCAGGCACTGACTGTGCAGGAGCGACGCAATGGCGAATTTGAAGCGCGGTCCGATCCCAAAGGCCCTGTTCGATGCGCTGGCTGAGAAAATCAATGACCTTGTCTACTCAGCAGACTGCAAAGGACGCTTGATGTATGTCAGCCCCCAGGTGGCGCGGTACGGGATTACACCTGAGCAGAGCATAGGCAGGTCCCTTCTGGAGTTCGTGGATCCCCGAGATCAAGAGCGGGTGGCAGCAGATTTCGCCAGAACGATGTCAACCGGAGAGGAGTATCTTACCCAGTTCAGACTGGCAGGAAGGCGGGGACGTGACGTGTGGCTGGAGGACCTCGGCAAGCTTCGCCGCAACGCCCATGGGGACATTGTCGGCATCGACGGAATCCTGAGGGATATTACTGATCGCAAAGAGGCCGAGGCGGCGCGACAAGCCGCTCTGGACAGACTGGTGGAACTGGAGGCCATCATCGACAGAAGTCCGGCCATGGTCTTTCTCTGGCGAGTTGCTGACGGCTGGCCGGTGGAGTACGTCACAAAGAATGTGCAGCAGCTTGGGTATTCGGTAGACGACTTCTTCAGCGGGCGCGTGTCGTGGGGCCAGATTACCTGCTCTGACGATATCCCAAGACTTGAGCGCGAGGTGGCGGAGCACCTGCAGGCCGGCAGGGACGAGTTTTGCCAAAGCTATCGGCTGATGAACAAATCCGGGGAGATTCGCTGGATGGAAGATCGCAACCGGGTGGTCCGTGATGCAGCGGGGGCCATCACCCACATCCAGGGCATTGTGCTGGACGTCACTGATCGCAAGCGGGCCGAAGAGGCATCTTGTCGAAGCGAAGAGACTGCCCGTACGAAAACCGAGGTATTGGGCAAGCTGATGGACGTAGTTCCCGTCGGGATATTGGTCGCTCACGACCCGCAATGCCAAGTCATCACCGGCAACCACGCAGCAAACCACCTGTTTGAGGCTGATGAAGATGAGAATGTTTCCGCAGGGGCGAGTAACGACTCTCAGACCCGCCCCAGGCGATTCTTCCAGAACGGACGGGAACTGCGGGCCCAAGAACTTCCCATGCAGGTGGCCGCGGCCAGCGGGGTGGAAGTCCCAGGTGCAGAGACGGATGTGCTGTTGCCCAGCGGCAGAACCATATCGTTGCTGGGCAAGGCTGCCCCTCTGTTGGATGCCGCCGGTAAGGTGCGTGGCTCCATCGCCGCCTTCCTGGATATCACCGATCGCAAGCGATACCGGACTCGACTCAAATCATTGGCATTGGAGTTGACCTTGGCCGAACATCGGGAACGGGCCCGTATGGCAAAAGTCCTCCACGACGGCCTCCAGCAATTGCTGGTTGCGGCCAAACTGCGTCTGCCGGCTATAGAGCGCTCCAGTGATCCTGCTATATACAAAGCCGGATTAGAGATCCGGGGGCTGCTTGACGAGTCCATCAAGACGTCCCGTTCGCTGACGACTGAATTAAGCCCCCCGATATTGCTCAATCAAGGCCTGACTGCAGCGATGCAGTGGCTGGCCGGCTGGATGCACGAAACGCACGACCTCACAGTGAACCTGGACATCAAGATCGCGACAAGCCCAATAGGCGAAAACCTCTCAATTTTGCTCTTTCAATGCGTTCGCGAGTTGCTGTTCAACGTGGTCAAGCACGCCGGCGTCAAGGTGGCCGATGTGCAGGTGGCCCAGTCCGATGGCTCGATTCAGATCAGCATCGCGGACAAGGGATCGGGATTTGATCCCAAGGCTCCTCGCGCCAATAAGTCTGCTGGCGGTTTTGGTCTCTTCAATGTCGCTGAACGGCTCCAACTGCTGGGCGCCCGAATGGACATAGTCAGCGCCCCCGGCCAAGGCAGCCGCTTTACAATCACCGCCCCGGTGGCCTCTGGCGCAACTTCCGCAGCCGCGATCGTGTCCGACTGTTAGCGCTGCAGTTTCAAAAGGATCGCGGACGATTCGGCGGCGGAAGGCGCATGAGCGCTCGATCAGGGATGCGTCCCAAGGGGACGCTTGGGGTCTAGCCGGGGGCGCAGCCCCCGGAGCGGATTTGTTTTGCGGTCCCGCCGCAAAGCGGCGGGTGGGCTGTAGCGTCAGACAAGACCCGGCCGCCCCGTCGGGGCGGCTGTGTCGGGCGGAGCGAACCGGGGGCGGCGTCCTTCGACTCGCTCCTGCCTGCCGGCAGGCAAGGCGCTCGCTACGGACTTGCCCCCGGCTAGAGTCCATGCGTCCCTTCCGGGACGCAAGACATCGCTTCCCGGTATTCCCGCGAGAACCACATATTTTTCATTTTTCCAAAAGAAATCGGCCGCTCGTACGTCTAACAAGACAAGATGCCCTGACTAGGTCACCATCAGTACGTCGCTTGAGTTGGCCAAAGCCGGGCAACGAGACCGTGCGGGAGATCGGCACGAGCAGCCCCTTGCCCGGGCGCTGCATCGGAGCGAGAATACCGGCAGACCGCTGGGGCCGGTGGGGTTCGTCAAAAAGCTCGAGGCCGCCCTGGGCCAGCCCTTGCCCCGATCTCGGCGGCAGTCGCGAAAGGCCAAGAAGGCGAGATGAGGACGCAAAGATCCCTCTGGTTTCCCCGGATAGAGTGGGCGGGCGGCCTCATGTACTCAGTCTTGTGGTGTGCGTCAGGCTGCAGCCCATCCTTGGATGCCCACGCCCGGTTGACGGCAGTTCAGACGCCACAACAGGAGGCGGCCGAGTTTCAAAGGATTGCCTCCGGCCACGAGCTCTATCGGATTGAGTTTTTCGACAGTTCAGGAAACCGCCTCGGTGCTGACAGAGGAAAGCAGCACAGCAAGGTCAGTACCATGGTCATCAAATGGCCAAACGGTCTGGCAGTGCGTCACAGGGTTATTGATCATAGAAACATCAGGTTACTGTTGGTGGAGTGATTGTGCCGGCTGTACGGCTCAACGAGTTGTAGTGCCATAGGCGACGCTGGCCGGTCGGGCGGGTTTCGGAAGATACTCGGCAGCCTGCGCAGGAATCCTTGGATAACGGAAAGGGGTTTGATGCCGACAGCAAAGTCTGCTTTGGAGCCCGGCGGGCGATTGCAGGCCCCTGCCGGAGTTGACGCGGCTGGTTCCGAAAAACTGTGAAAGCGGCAGCTATGGCTGCCGCACTCCATACTGCGCCGCCGGGACGTTTCGAGGGGTTAGCCCTGATATTTCTCCGCGGAGATCGCAAAGACCGCAGAGATGTTTTGGAAAAGGCACGGCGATGTTTGCTAGTCTTGTTTTGAGCCACTTGCTTCTCTGCGTTCTCTGCGTTCTCTGCGGTTCATGCAGTTCTCGGGTTAGGAGTTCCATTGAAGATCCCCCAAGGATATTGTTGATCGCGGCGAAAGGAGATTCCATGAGCATTCAATGGACTATAGCGGCCGTCGTCGGGGCTTGGATGTTGGTGTGCCTTTCGATCACCCGCGCCTCGGGCCAATCGGGCGGCCACGCGAGTTCTCAGCCTGATCGCACGACTTGGCGGCAGAAGCAGTTCATGGTCACCTTCTGGTGCCCGCCGCCGGCGAGCGACGAGGCGCTGGCGCGCGTGGCGGCAGAAGGATACAACCTCACGTGGGTTCCGGTAGAAGGACTGGACGTGGCGGCGCGGCACAAGCTGCGGGCCATGCTGACCAGCGACCTGCTCAACGCGACCAGTCTCGACGACCCCGCCCGCCGGGCCGCGCTGGACGCCCTGATCGGCAAGGTCAAGAACCACCCAGCGATGGAGGCGTATTTCATCACCGACGAGCCGGGGGCCGGCGCCTTCCCGGGCCTGGGCAAGCTCGTGGCGTATCTGCGGCAGCGCGATCCGGCGCACCTGGCCTACATCAATCTTTTTCCCACGTACGCCAACGAGCAGCAACTGGGAGTCTCGGCGGACGCGGCTGAGCGGGCGAAGGTCGGCATCCCGCAGAACTTCGCCGGCGTCGGCACCAGCGACAAGACCGTGCTGCGCTACCGCGAGCACCTGCGCCAGTTCATCGCGACGGTGAAGCCGGACCTCATCAGCTACGACCACTACCACTTCATGAAAGACGGCTCCGACGGAAAGCAGTATTTTCTGAACCTGGCCCTGATCCGAGAGGCTTCCCTCGCGGCCGGCAAACCGTTCCTCAACATCATCCAGGCCGACACCATCGAGAAGTCCTGGCGGCTGCCCAACGCCGCCGAGACGCGATTCCTGGTGTTCACGACGATGGCCTACGGCGGGCGGGGCATCAGCTACTTCACCTACTGGGGACCGGAGTCGTACGGCGGGCTCTACCGTGACGGAAAGGCTTCGCCGATGGTAAAGGAAGTGGCCGCCATCAACGCCGAGATCAACCGTCTGGGACCGGCGTTGATGGAACTGGAGTCGACGGCCGTCTACCACACCGCTCCTGTGCCCTATGGCACACAGACCGCCCCGGCCGACGCGCCGGTTCAGGTCACCGGCGGCGGGGAGTTTGTGTTGGGCCTCTTCGGCAAGGCCAAGGCCGCAACGGAAACCAAGGCTCCCGTGGCGCTCAAGACGACGGCCTTCATGATCGTCAACCGCAATTACAAGCAGCCGGGCGAAGCTACATTGAAAGTGCGGCCCCCGGTTCGGGCCCTGCAGGAACTGGACCGCACGAGCGGCCGCTGGATTGCAGGCCCCGCCCTGGACCCCAACGGTCAGATAAAGGTCGATCTTGCCCCCGGAGATGGGCGGCTATTCCGCGTTGCAGAATCGGGAACGTGATGAGTGGCCGTAACCTCTCGATTCGTCGGCCTAGCGGGGCTGCATTGCCCCGCAGGGGCAAAGCGTTCTTAGCCCAGGGCCAAGCCCTAGGTTCAGGTTCGCTCGCATCGAGCCCCGGCGGGGCGGACGTAATTGTCAGCGATCGTCACGGCCGCCCCTCCGGGGCTCATTGAATCTTTACGCGTCATTCCCAGGGCTTGGGCTCGCTTCGCTCGCCCCGCGCCCTGGGCTAACCCAAAACTGCATGAACCGCAGAGACCGCAAAGTACGCAGAGAAGAAATTGGCTCAAAACAAGACCATCTCACGTCGTAAGCGGCGCTAATCTGAAAAAACAGACTGTCCATGAGGCCCACTCCGTAAAG